>DASUNL010000100.1:0-18090 GCA_036277175.1 Pyrinomonadaceae bacterium
CAGCTCGCCAAAAATCTCTACCTCTCGTCCGAGCGCACGTTCGCCCGAAAGCTGCGCGAGGCCGTGCTCACATACTTCATGGAACGCTCGCTGTCGAAGCGTCGCATTCTCGAAATCTATCTCAACGTCATCGAGTGGGGCGACGGCGTCTACGGCGCGGAGGCCGCCGCGCGCACCTACTTCAACAAGTCGGCCGCCGACTTAAACGCGCGCGAGGCCGCATTCCTCGCCGCGATGATTCCGAACCCGCGCACCGTCTTTAACCCGCAGCCGACCGCGCAGAACCCGAAGTCGAACCTCCGCCGCGTACAGCGACGACAGCGCGCAATCATGCGCGGCATGCCGCACGTCCGTCTGCCCGCGTGACGAAAAAAGACGAAGGCCGCCCGTCGCCGAGCGGCCTTACGCCGTCCCCCCCTTTGTTCGTCAAACTCTAGAGCGCGAACTCGCGCGCCAGATCAAGTTCGGCCTTGCGCAGCTCGAAACGCGCGCGGCCGAGGTTGCCGTCCTCCGCGAGTGCGAGGACGACGAAGTACTCGCGCGAGACGAGGCGCGTGACGAGCGTCATCCCCTCGAAGGCGACGACGAGCTCGCGCAAGCCGCCGAGTCCGGTGTCGCGCCCCGCGCGCTGTGCGTTGCGCACGAGCGAGGTCACTTCGGCGGCGGCCACGTCCATGTTCGTGTCGCCGCCCTCTTCGGAAAAGACCCTCTCGACGGCGATGCCGTCCGTCCCCATGATCATCGAGCCGAGCGCGCCTTCCGTCCGCTCGTTGATGGCTTCCAGTGCTTTCTTAAACATCATCTTTCTCCTCTCTCGCCCGTCAGTCGCGTCACGGCGTGGGCGGCGTCGTCTGCGCGCCCGTCGTGGGCACGGGGACGAGGACGGGGACGTTCTGCTGCTGCTGCTGTTGCTGCTGCTGCTGCTGCGGGTCGGTGGAAGTCGTCGGCGTGTTCGTCTGCGGGTTGCCGAGCGGGACGGGCTGCGGAATCGAGACGAAGCGCGTGCCCGACGAAGTGCCCGTGTCGATGCGTCGGCCCTGATAGTCGGGCCGGTAGATGCGCGGCGTGATGAAGAACAGAATCTCGTCGGTGCTGCGCGTGGTGGCGCGGCGCTTGAAGAGGTTGCCGATGACGGGGATGCCCGACAGACCCGGCGTGCGGTTCTGCGTCTCCGACTCGCGGTCGTTGAGGACTCCGCCGACGACCGTCGTCCCGCCGTCGGGCACGAGCACTTCGGTCTGCATGCGCTGCGTGTCGATGCCCGGCGTGCCGAGCGAGTTCGTCAGCGTCAGGTTGACGCTGTTGTTCTCGGCCACGATGCGCAGGACGACCGTGCCCGCGTCGGAAATCTGCGGCGTGACGGAGAGGCGCAAAGGCACGGAGATGAACGTCGTCGTAAAGAGCGTGCCGCCCGAGCCCGCGCCGCCCGACTGCGGGGTGACGACAGGAATCTGCGACCCGGACTCGATCTGCGCCGGTCGGTTGTTAAGAGCGGTGACGCGCGGCGTGGCGATAATCTTCGCTTGGCCCTTGACCTCGGCGGCCGTGATGGCCGCAGAGATTTGCGCCGTGCCGAAGATGCCGGTCGTCAGACCGATGACCGTGCTCGGCGAGGTCGCGCCGAGCCCGCCGCCCGGCTGCACGATGCCGCCGATTTGGACGGGCGTGCCGTTCGGCTGAAGGCCGGTGACGTTTGAAGTCAGGTTCGGCAGGGTCGAGCCGACGATGCCGCCGCCCCGGCTCGGGTTAAAGACCGCGCCCGCTAACTGGACGCCGAGGTCGCGGCTGAAGTTGCGATTGGCGAGCACGATGCGCGTCTCGATTTCGACCTGCGGCTCGGGCTGGTCGAGGAGCGAGATGAGCTGACGAATCGAGTCGATGTTCTCGCGAACGTCGGTGACGATGAGCGTGTTGCTGCGGCCGTCGTACTCGACCGCGCCGCGCTTCGAGAGACGGCGCGCGATGATGGGGAGGATGCCTGCGTCGCCCGTGCCGCCGCCGCCCTGCCCGCCGGAGAAGCTGTCCTGAGACGTGCCGCCCGCGAAGTTGCCGGTCGTCCCGGCCTGCTGCGAGAGGCTGTTGCCGGCGCGCGCGTAGTTGAGGCGTATGAACTCTGTGATGAGCGGCGAGTTGTCCAGACGCGCCTCGCGGATGCGCGACTGCACGGCCGCCTCGTCCGCCAGCACCTTCGTCGTCGCGACGCGCAGGATGTTGCCCGTCACCTCGATGCCGAGGCGGTTCGCCTTCAGTATCGAGTCGAGCGCGATGTTCCAAGGGACGTCCGTGACGTTGACCGTGACGGGGACGTTGCCGACCGAGGCGTCGATGACGAAGTTCACGCCGTACTGCTCGGTGATGTAGTTGAGTATGTCGCGGATGTCGGCGTTGACGACGTTGAGGTTGACGGGCTCGCCGACGAAGCCGGGCTGTCCGTAGCGCGCGCCCTGCGACGAGATGTCGGGCGTCGGCGTCGCTTGCGCGGCGGCCGCGGGCGTCGCGGGCTTGTCGGACGCGAGCGGCGCGGGCGAGTCGCCTTCGGCGCGCGCGGCCGGTTTGGCTTCCGCCTCGGGCGAGAGTTCGAGGACGAGCGTGTTGTCGGAGATGTGCGAACGCTCGCGGACGGGCGCGCGCAGTTCGACGAGCAGGCTCGTCAGGCTCTCGCCCTTGGCCGTCGCCGTACGGCGCACGGTCAGGCCGGCGACGAGCGGCGAGGAGAAGTTGTAGCGCGGCGCGAGCGCCGAGGCGTCGACGCCGACGAGGTCGAGGACGACCGTCCGGGCCTCGGGCCGGCGGACGGAGTAGGCGAGCGGGGCGTTCGCGTCGACGATGATGCGCGTCGCCGCGCCGTCGTAGGTCGCGCGGACGGCGCGCGCCGCCGGGGCGCTCGTCGTCGCGGCTGCGCCGGCGGCGTGCGCGTTGGCAAAGAGCGAGCACGCGGCGAAGAGCACGAGCGCGACTCTTCGGGCGGCTGCCGGGAGCAGGTGTTCGACGTATCTCATAATCTCTTCCTTCGTGGGGACTGAAGTGTGCGCGGCCTCGGCCTTCCTCCCGCCACGCGCTAACGCTCGTTCGGGTCTCGGACTTTCACTGGGAAAGCCCTCGCACCTTCTAAGCGCGCGCCGCACAACGCGGTCGGTCGGCTGGGGTTCGCTTGTCAAAACAACCGTGTGTTCTGGTGGGACAATCCTTTTTTTGTCCTTGTGAGTTCGCCGCCTAGAAGCGGCGGCCGGCGGGTTCGTGAGGCGGGGCGAAATTTTGCGGCCGAGCGCGCGCGCGACTTTGACGGACGCGCGCGCGCTCGACCGTTCGAGGGTTTAGTCGTTGCCGGGGGCCGGCTGCTTCTCTTCCTTCTTCTCTTCCTTCTTCGCCTCGGCCGAGTCCGGCTTCTCGTCCGCGGGCTTCGCCGTCTCCTTGGCGGCCGTCATCGTCTCGACGACCGAGGGCGTGCGCAAGGGTTTCGTCTCGACGGCCACGTCGCGCCGCCCGTCCGTCCAGCGCGTCTCGCGCCGGAAGACGAGGCGGTTCTCCTCGATGGCGACGAGCATGCCGTCGTAGAAAGGCTCGCCCGGATAGATGACGTAGGAGAGCTTAATCGGGGTGGCCTCGACCATCGCCGCGTAGCCGCGCGGGGTGCGGAAGATGCCCGTCACCTCGACCTCTTTCAAGAGGAGCGCCGTCGTCGGCTTGGGCGCGCTCTGCTGGAGGTTCATCGCGGCCAACTTCTGCGCCTTGTACTGGTCGATGCGCGACTGAATCGGCGGCGGCGCGACCGGCATCGGCTTCGGCGACTCCTTCTTCTCCGTCTTGCGTTTGAAGTAAACGCGGTAGCGTGAGAATGGGTCGCGCTTGACGGCGCGGAACGAGGCGTTACCTTCCTGCGCGTTCGCTGCGTTGAGTGCGCCCGCGCCCGCGACGAGCAGCGCCAGCGTCGCCGTGCTGATGATCGTCTGTGCTCTCTTCATAATCAGTTCCTGAAATCCCGTGTGTGGTGTGGTGGGTTGAGGTGTGTATGAGTTCGTGCTTACTTCGCCGCCGGGGCCGGCTGCTTGGCGGCGGCCGCCGCGACGGCCGGCGAAACCTGCTCGCCGCCCGGCTTCCCGGCCGCGCCTTGCGTCGGCTGCGCGTTCTGCACGCGCTCGGGCGAGGCGTAGTAGGCCTTGAGCTTGAACTCGGCGTTGACCGTCCGCCCGCGCAGGAGTTGGTCTTTGTCCTCCGTCTTCTTCTTGTCGAAGGCGGTGAACTTGAAGTCCGTGATGGAGACGATGCGCTGGTAGGAGGCCATCTGCGAGAAGAAGTTTCCGAGTCCGTTGTAGTTCCCGGAGACGCCGACCTCGACGACCTTCGACGAATAGAAGTCCTGCTGCTCGTCGTCCTTCGGCACGAACTTGCGCACCGACAGCCCGCCGCGCGCGCGATCCTGAATGTTCTGCAAGACCATCGTCAGCTCGCGCTGCTCGGGCAGAAGGGCTTCGAGGTCTTCGTACTCGGCCTTGACGCGCTCGTAGATGGCGCGGAATTCGTTGAGGCGCTGCTGCGCGATTTGCGCGGCGGCGTTCTCGGCCCGCAGCTTGTCGGCCTTCGCGGCGAGTTCGGCCGTCTCGGCGCGCGTGCCGCTGGTGACGAAGTACCAGAAGCCGCCGTAGAGGAGCAGGGCGACGACGCCTAAGGCGGCGACCTGCAAGTACCAAGGCTTCTCTTGTAACGCTTCGAGTCTGCTCATCGCTTCACTCTCCTCCGTGCGCGCGCGGTTACTTCTGCGCGACCTGATTTGCCGCAGGCTTGGCGGCGGGGTCGGCCGCGTCAGCGGCGGGCGCGACGCCCGGCTGGTTATATTTGCAGGTGATCTTGAACTTGACGATCTCGGGCTTCGGCGCGTTCTCGTCGATGAGCGCCATCTCGTTCTCCATGTCCGTGTCCTTCGGCTCGACGATCTTGCGCTCGGTCTCGACGCTCACGTTCTCGAAGAGGTTGTCGGAGAATTCGAGCGAGCGGGCGAAGCGCGTCACGGCCGCCTCGTCGTTGGCGTTCCCCTCGATGGAGAGGACGTCGCCCTTCTGCTCGACGGTCGTGAGGGCGAAGTCGTTGACCGAGGGCAGGCGCTCGTTGATGGCCGAGAGCACGGCGACCGGCCCCTGCTGCGAGGCGCGCAGTCGCTTGATGGCCTCGATGCGCTTGTTGACGGCGTCGATCTTCTTTTCGAGCTCGTCCTTGTCCTTGTTAATCTGCCGCATCTGCGCGGCGATGCCCTCCTGCTGCTTCAACTCTTCGGCCGCCGCCGAGTGCTTGTAGTTGGCGTGGACGTAGTCGAAGAGCATGCCGAGGGCCATCACGGAGACGACGGCGGCCGCCAGCATCCACGAGCGCGCGCGCGGGTTGGCGACGCGCGACTCGACGGCGGCGACGCTGCGCGCGCGGTCGGTGACCGAGTCTAAAAGGTTGACCTTAATCATTTAGGCTTCCACTCCTCTCAGGGCGAGGCCGACGGCGACGGCCATCTCCGGCACGATGTCGCGCATGTAGTCGGGGTCGAAGCGGCGCGCGTCCACCTTGATACGGCGGAACGGGTCGAAACGCTCGACGGGTATTTCAAAACGGCCGGCCAGATATTCGGGCAGGCCGCGCAGTTTCGAGCCGCCGCCCGAAACTAAAATCTTCTGCACCGCCGCGTCGGCGTCCTCGGCCGTCGCGCGGTAGAAGTCGAAGGTCTTCGAGATTTCGAGCGCCAGCATGTCGGAGACGGTTTCGAGAATCGAGTCGAGGTCGGCGCCTTCGTTGCCCGAAGGCACGGGGCCGCCGCGCTTCACCGCCTCGGCCTGCTCGTAGGTCAGTCCCAACTCCTTCTGCAAGAGCGCCGTGTACTGCTGGCCGCCGACGGAGACGTCGCGCGTAAACACGCTTCGGACGCCTTTCAGGATGTTGATGTTCATCGTCGCCGCGCCGATGTTAAGCAGCGCGACCGTCTGGTCTTCCGTCGGCTCGTAGTTCACCTCGTAGCAGTTCTGCAAGGCGAAGGCGTCGACGTCGATGACGACGGGCTGGCGTCCGGCGAGTTGGATGGCCTGCTTGATGTTGGCGACGAAGTCGCGCTTGCAGGCGGCCATCAGGACGTGCAGAGAGTCGTGGCCCGAGCCGACGATCTGGTAGTCGAGCGAGACGTCCGCGATGTCGAACGGGATGTGCTCCTCGGCGTGCCAGTCGATGGACTCCTCAAGCTCCTCCTCGCTCATCTGCGGGACGATGATGTTTTTGACGATGACGGAGCTGCCCGAAACCCCGGCCGCAACGCGCTCGGTCTTAATCTGGTGCGCGTTGAAGAGGCCCGAGATGGCGTTCGACACGTCGTTGAGTTCCATGATCTGACCGTCGACGACTGTGTCGGGCTGGAGCGCCTCGTAGCCGAGGTTGGTGAGCATCAGGCTGCCGGGCTTGCCCGTCAGCTCGATGGCCTTGACGGAACTCGACCCGATGTCAAGGCCGACGAGGTTCTTCTTGCCGAGACTTTTTTTGAACATGCGCTATTTGGTCCTTGCGTTTTGGCTGGTGGGTCTCCTGCGGTGGAGCTGTCGGAGACGGGCGCGGACTCGCCTGACTCTCGGATGAGAGTTGCGCACATGCGTCGTCCGGTTGGGCGTGACGGTTGCGGGTTTCATTCTGGTGGCTCTTCTCCGCCGGCGAACTCCGAGGGTGCGGAGTGCGTGTGCGCTCTGGTTGCCCCTGCGGGGAAAACGCTTGCCCGTTGGCGGCAGAGTTTTCTGGGGCGTCGTGGAAGGAGCAGGCGGAGGGGTTGCGAGAGTTTTTATCCGAGTCGAACGGACTCTCGCGGTGAGCCGTCTCCCCTTCGGCAACCCGGCCGAGTCAGGCGAAGCGCGAAGGCTCGTCTGACTCCCGTAGGCTTTGCGACCCACGCTCGCGCGTGGTGTGCCTTTGTCGGTTGAGTTTCAAAGAAAGCCGCGCCCGTCTCTCTTGTAGACAGCGACCGCTCGAAAGCGCCTCGCGTCCCGGAACGCCGCCGGGTCTCTCGGTGGCTCGTAAGTGTTTCAACCCGCACGGACAGTCCGGGGCTTGGCCCGACTGACAGAAGAAACTATAAACCAGCGAGTTTGTCGATGTCAACCGATATTTTCTTTTGTTTAACTGATTGAACATCATAAAGTTGGAAACGCGAAAGCGTCGTTTTCGCCGCTCTTTCTGGAAAGTCGGGACGGGGCTTCCAGATTCGCCGCGCGCGTTTCTCCCGCGCCGGACGCGGACTGGGCGGGGCGATTCTTGCCTCGCGTTCACGGCGGCGGTTACGATGAAGGCGACATGTCGCGCAAGCTGAAGCTCATCATCCTCGTCGCACTCGTCGCGCTGACGGCGCTCGTACTGCTCAACTTCAATCGTTCGCAGAGAGTTGACATGACGGCCTACGTGCCGGCCGAGTCGCTCGTCTACGTCGAGGTCAACAGCCTCCCCGACATCTTCAACGGCGTCGTCACGACCGATGCGTGGAAGCGACTCGCGCCGGCTGCGGGCATCAGTTCGGACGTGAGTCGTTTCGGTTGGCTCTCGAACGTCGCTTACTGGACGGGCGTCGGCTCGGCCGAGACGGTCGTGCTCTCGCGCGCGCAGATGGCCTTCGTCGTCCTCGGCTTTCAGGCTTCGGAGGAGGCGGATGCGTCTCTGAAAATCACGCCGCGCGCGGCGCTCGTCGCCGAGACGCACACGGGCGAGGGACGCACGCGCCCGCTCGTCGAGCGGTGGGCGGGCGACTTGGCGGCGCGTCTCTTCGGCACGACACAAGTCGAGCGGAAGGAGACGGGCGGCGCGACCGTCGTCGTTTGGACGTCGCAGGAGAATCCGCGCCGCAAGGTTGTGGCGGGCGTCTACGGCACGGTCGCCGTCGTCGGCAACGACGAGACGGCGGTGCTCGCCTGCCTCGCCGCGCGTAAGGGCGAGCGGGAAAGTCTCGCGGGCAACGCGCGCCTGCGCGAGTCGCGCGGGCGAGTGGGCGGCGCGGACGCGCTCGCGTTCGGCTACGCCCCGGCCGGAAGCGCGGCGAAGGTTCTCGAAAGCACCGCGCCGCTCTACGTCGAGCAGATTTCCGAAGACCCGAAGACGCAGAGCATCCTCGCGAGCGTCGTGCCGCGTCTCGCCGACAGACTCTTGCGCAGCGCCGCGTGGGGCGCGCGCGTGCGCGACGGCGCGTTCGAGGACAGGTATCTGCTCGAACTCCCCGAAGGCGTCTCGACGCGACTCGGCGCGAGCCTCACAACGGCAAGCGAGACGACGGACGGCGCGACGGCGCTTCTGCCATCGGACGTTTACCAAGTCTCGCGCTACAGCTACGCAGACCCGGCCGCCGCGTGGGGCGGTTTGCGCGCGGCCGTCTCATCGCAGGTTGACACCTTGCACGCGCCGCTCGTCGGCCTCGCCCTCGAATCGCTCCTGAAGCCTTACGGCATCGAGGAGCCGCGCGAGTTTCTGTCGGCGGCGGGCGGCGAGATAGTCACGGCTCGGCTCGACGGCGAGAGCGAGAGCAAGGTCTTAATCGTCCGCGCGCGCGATACGGAAGCTTTGCGCGCGCAGGTGCGAAAGAGACTCGGCGCGGGGGCGCGTGAAGAGACGTCGGGCGGGCAGCAACTTTTCGTTTCGCAGGACGCGGACGGCGGCGCGGCGAGCTTCGTCGGCGATTACCTCGTCATGGGAAGCGAGGAGGACGTGCGCCGTTGTCTCGACGCGCGCACGCAAGGGAGCACGCTCGACAAGGCGACGCCATACGCTTCCGCGCGCGCACGCGCAGGCGACGCGCCCGCGCAGGTCTTGACGATGACCTCTGACGCGGAGTACGCGGCCGACTTCGTAAACTATTTCGCCCCGCGTCGCGGCGGGGCGAGGGACGAAGAGGCTTTGCGGAAAGCTCTGGCGGAGTTGCCTTACAGTGTCACGGAGACGCGGCTCGGCGAGACGGGATTCGAGAAGCGGACGAGTTCGTCTTTCGGTTTGCTCGGCGAGATAATCACGCGCTACGCGCCCGTGCGTTGAAGGCGCGGCTCATTCGCCGCGCGCGGGCTGGACGAACGGATAGTCGGCGAGCACGGCGCGCATGTTGACCTGCCCGAAGAGCGTTTCGAGGTAGGCGCTGAAGCGGTGCAGGACTGCGCGCTGCTCGCCCGCGCCCTTCGTCGTCGTCACCTCTTCGGCGAAACGCTCGTAAGCCTCCCAGTCCTTGTACATCAGGTTGCGCAGACTCCCGCCGCAAAATGTTTGCAGCGCCTCGCCGAGCGAAGAGACCGAGTCGCTGCCCGCTTCCGCGCCGCGCACGCTCTGCAAAACTTGCCAGAGGTCGCGGCGCAGCGCGAGCGACTGATCGAGCTTGGTCTTGAAGGCTCCGAAGAGGCGCGCGCCTTCTAGCTGCGGGTCGAAGATTTGCGCGAGCGCGACGATTGACTGCTGGAAGCAATCGCGCAGAAGCCCGTGCGCGTTCTCGACCCTCGCGTAGATGTGCGGCGCGCTCGTGAGCGAGGCGAGGCCGGCCAGCTCATGCTCGAAAGCTTTGCGGAGTTCCATCTTGACGGCGTAGGCCGTGCCGTCGAGCTGCTCGGCCACCGATGCGTCGAGGCCCTCGATGCGCAGCGTGCGCTCGCTCAACATCGTGAGCAGCGCCGTCGCCTCTTCGCGCAGGAGCGTGAAGAGCGGAAGCGTCTGTTTGAGCGGCCTGTCTTCGGCGAGCGCGCCCTCGATGTGTTTGAGCAGTTCGAGCAGGCCGAGGAGTTTGGCGAAGATCGCGCTCACGTCAGCGCCGAGCGCGTCGGGCGTGACCCTTTCCGTCAGCGCGCGTAGTTGCGGCCAGAGCGGCGAGCGCGTGTGGCGCGCGGCCGAAGCTGAGGTCAGACGCCATGCCGTTTCGGAGACGGCGAGTTGGCGGGCGACGATTCGCGCGAAACTCGTCCAGACGTCGAAGCTCGCATGACCCGCCGCGCCCAACGCCTCGGCCAGAGCGCAAAGCTCGCCGATGATTTCGTGTAGCTCGTCGGAGGTCGCATCGCCGGACGCGAAAAGGCCGTCGCCTGACGAGTCACCCGCGCCGTTGATGACCGACGCGCCGCGCTGCTCGTCGTCGAAGAGGGAGGGGTTCGTAACCGCGCCGCCGCCCGCGAGCACCGCCGAGAGACGCGAGCAACGACGCAGGGCCTCGCGCGCGACCGAGGCTTCGCACGCGAAGTCGCGGCCCGACACCGTCTGCTCCGAAGAGTCGGCGCGCGGGTGATTGCCTAGCTCGAAGAAGCTCTGTAGCGCGCGCAGCCAGATTCCCAACTCGCCGGCGGTGTCGAGCGGTTCGTCCGCCGGAGACGGGTGCGCGTCGGCCGCCTCGCCCGACGTGAGTTCCGGCGGCAGGGCGTGGGTCGGCTCTTCTAAAATGTCTGCTTGTAGACTCAAAACGCTTAACCACCTTCGGACGGGACGTGACGAACAACGTGCGCGCGCGACTCGCGCCTAGGTTAAATTGTTATCACGAACTGCCGCCGTGGGTAAAGAGCTTTCAATCTTCGGCGGCGCGCGGGCGAGCCTCCGCCCGAACGTCCGCGCACCCGAACAGAGGTTTTCATGAAGCACCCGAACGAACTTCTCATCGCCACGCGCAACGCCGGCAAGGTCGCCGAGTTCGCACGGATTTTTGCGGATTTGCCGCTGCGTCTGCGCGGTCTCGCGGAGTTTTCGGTAGAAGCGGACGCCGAAGAGACGGGCGAGACTTTCGCCGAGAACGCGACGCTCAAGGCCGAGTTCTACGGCGCACGCGCGGGCATCCCGACGCTCGCCGACGACTCGGGGCTTGAGGTCGAAGCCCTCGGCGGCGCGCCCGGCGTCCTCTCCGCACGCTACGCGGGGACGAACGCTTCAGACCGTCAGCGCATAGAGCGTCTGCTGCGCGAACTCGAAACGACGGGCGACGACGAACGCCGCGCGCGCTTCGTCTGCGTCATCGCCCTTACCTTTCCACAAACTGATGAGACCGAGTTGTTCAGCGGCGAGTGTCGCGGCCGGATAATCGACGAGCCGCGCGGCGGCGAAGGCTTCGGCTACGACCCCGTCTTCATGCCCGAAGGATACTCACAAACCTTCGGCGAGCTTCCGCCCGAAATCAAGAATCGCATCAGCCACCGCGCGCGCGCGTCGGCCGCCGCAGCCCGTTACCTGCGAGAGCGTTTCGGGCGCACGGCTTGACCCCCTTGGGAAGCAGTCGTTAGAATCCACACGCCTCTGGCGACGAACAGGCTTCTCGTTGAGTGTGACGAATCGTCGCGGGCAATCTCACCTGAGATTTCGGGCTGTAGCGCAGTCTGGTTAGCGCGCCGCATTTGGGATGCGGAGGTCCTCGGTTCAAATCCGAGCAGCCCGATCAATTACGCCCTTAAACCCACCCAAAATCGTTTCTCAGCTCTTCAAACGAGGATTTCCCACTCGCCTCGCGCGAGAAAATCGCTTTAACTCAATCATTCTTTTCCTTTTAACCCTCGCGGACAGGCGGGTCGGGACGCGCGGGTTGAAATTATTGATAAAAAACGGCCGGAAAATCGCTTTTTTTCGAGACGCGGGGCTGTCCGTTGTGATATATGTCCTGACGTAAGCTTTTTCGAGTTTATTCCCCAATTCGCAGGAGGTAGCTACGTTACGTCATGGCGACCAAAGCAGGCAAGAAACGCATGTCACAGTCGGAAGTGTACAATCACTTCGCGGAAAAGACCGGGATGAAGCGCGCTCAGGTCAAGGAGTTGTTCGAGGAACTGGCAAACCTTGCCATGAGTGAAGTTAAGGAGAGCGGCGAGTTCGCCCTTCCCGGCTTCGGCAAGCTGGTTCTCTCGGAGCGCAAGGCGCGCGAGGGCCGCAACCCGCAGACCGGCGAGACCATTCAGATTCCTGCCAAGACGACGCTCAAATTCCGCGTCGGCAAAGGCATGAAAGACAGTGTGATGCCCAGAAAGTAGTTCGCCCGCTAGTCTTACATTTTCAACAATTTACCCATAAGCGACGCCTGCCGGGGCCGCGACGCACGAGTGCCGTCCGCGACTGTGGCAGGCGTTTTAACTTCCCGTCAAGCACCAGCCTAAACGCCCGAAATCATCCGACAGCCCCCTCTTTCGGCTCCATCGTAACGCGCTATCCTTTTGTCCTACACGGGGTTAGGACGCTCTCAAAATAAATCTGGCTTTTTTTGGCGGTTTTATATAGAATGCCTTTTTTCGTAAGCCCCCCGCTCAAAGTGCTGAGTGTTATAGGGATAAGGTGCGGGAGAGGTTTGTGCAAATTTTCGGGAATTGCAATCGAAACGCATCCCGGAAAAGTTGGTAGGCATCTAAAGTTTGCATCAGGTTGGAGTTAATTTACCCCTGCGATTTATTCCCCCGGGGGACGAAAAAATAAGGAGCGAGGAAAACAGTGAGTCTCACGATGTCATTTCCGTTGGAAGAGCGATTGAAGGCGATTGATCACATTCAGGCCCGCCGTTACTCGAAGCTGGCCGGGCCGACGCTGGACATCGCCACCGAGGGCATCCTGCGCCACCTGCGCGCGTGCGACCGCATGGATGTCAATCCTGATGTCGCGGCCGTCCGCGAAATCATTGACGACGCGCTCAACGGTCGTCGGGTTTTCGCCGAGACGTTCAACAACGCCGCTTAAGCGGCGCGCTGACGCGACCTAACACTCTCGTAAAAGAAACCGCCAGCCTCGAAGGCTCGGCGGTTTCTTTTTTCGTCTCAACGCTTCCCTTTTCGTCTTAACGATTCCCTCGCCGCCTCACGCGCCCGCCTCGCCCTCGATCGTGCGCAGTTCCCCCTGACTCTCAAGAATCGTCTCGCTTCCGACCTGCGGGTCTTGCGGGCCGGCGTGGCGTAGGAAGTCGAGGAGCGCGAGCGTGATGGCGACGACGACGGGGCCGAGGACGAGGCCGATGATGCCGAAGACCTGCAAGCCCCCGAGCACGGAGAAGAAGATGAGCAGCTCGTGGAGGCGCGTGCGCTCGCCGACAAGCTTGGGCCGGAGGAAGTTGTCAACCGTGCCGATGACGAGCGTGCCCCACAGCGCGAGCGCGAGCGCCTTGCCCCACTCGCCCGTGGCGAGCAGGTAGAGCGCAGCCGGAACCCAGACGATGAAAGCGCCGGCCATCGGGATCATCGAGAGCAGAACCATCACGACGCCCCACAAAAGAGGCGAGGGCAGCCCCAACGCCCAGAAGGCGACGCCGCCGAGCACGCCCTGTATCGCCGCGATGACGAGCACGCCGTAGACGCTCGCGCCGATGACCTCGCTCGTCCGCTGGAAAATCTCGCTCGCCCGCGCGCCTTCGAGCGGGAGCGCGCCGCGTAGCGCGGCCCGCATCCGGTCGCCGTCGCGGAAAAGGTAGTACATCGTGAAGATGACGAAGAAGGTTTGGACGACGACGCCGAGCACGCCGCCGACGAAGCCGAGCGTGCGCCCGGCGATGGCGCTCACCATGTTTCTGAGCCGCTCGGCGATGAACTGCTGCGAGCGTAGCTGGTTTATATCGACGTACTGTTCGAGCCAGCGGAGCACGCGCCCCGTGGTCGGCGAGTTGGGGTCGAGCAGCGCCTCGACGTTCGCTTGCAGGTTCTGGGCGACGCCGGTCACCTCTTTGACGACGGCGAGAGTGACGAGCGTGAGCGGGACGAGGATGGTGACGATGACGAGCAGGCAGGAGACGACCGCGCTCCAGCCGGGGCTTTTGATGCGCGCGCGGATGCGCTCGTGGACGGGGTAGAAGACGATGACGAGGACGAGCGCCCACAGCAAGACCTCGATGAAGGGCTGGAGCATCAGCCAGCAGAGGTAGAGCGCGATGAGCGTCACGGCGGCCAGCGCCAGCCAACGCACGGGAAAGGTTTTTGTATTCGTCGCTTCTGTCACGGCGCGACACTTTATCACACGCCGCGCGTGATTTACGTGTTCGCGTTTAGATTTTGACGCATGCTAAAATCCCGGCGACTGAAAGATGCACGGGCCTGTAGCTCAGTCGGATAGAGCATCTGCCTTCTAAGCAGAGGGTCGCACGTTCGAGTCGTGCCAGGCCTATTCGCGCGAAACTCGTTCGGCCCCGTCGCGTCGCGCCGGCGCAACTTGTCAGGCGGCGCGGCGCTTGGGTAGAATCAGCGGACAGCTTTTGTGGCGGCTATAGTTCAGTAGGTTAGAACGCTTGATTGTGGATCAAGAGGTCGAGGGTTCGAGCCCCTCTAGCCGCCCTTCAGATTCGGCCGTTCACGGCCTCCGGCCCGCGCGGGGGCCGTCACTCTTGACCTCCCTTTCAGTTAAGTCGAACAAGCGATGAAGTCACCGAGTTTCACACTCTTCGGGTTCAGGCGTCCGCGCGAGATCGTCTGCCTCACGCTCGGCAAACTGGAGCGCGAGGTGATGGACGAGGCTTGGGAGCGCGGCGAGACGAGCGTCGCCGAGGTTCATAAAAACTTCGGCGAGCGCGTCGCCTACACGACCTTGATGACGACGCTCGACCGCCTCTTCAAGAAGGGGCTGCTCGACCGGCGCAAGGACGGGCGCGCCTTCCTCTACTCGCCGCGCGTCTCGCGCGAGGAGTTCGAGCGCGGCGTGGCCGAGGACGTCATCGAGGGCTTGCTCGACCGCGACTCGGAGATGGTCGAGCCGCTCTTGGCGTGCATCGTCGAGACGGTGAGCGAGCGCGACCGCGAGCACCTCGACACGCTCCTGCGGCTCGTGCAGGAGAAGCGGCAGGAGCTTGAGCGCGGGGAGAGTTGATGGTCTACGAGCTGCTCGGAATCAGCCTCGCGCTGGCCGCCCTGCTGACGCTCAACGCCGTCGTCACGCTCGGCGCGTCGGCGCTCTGGCGTCTGACCCTCGCGCGCCGCACGCTCGGCTGGCCGTCGCCCGCGCGCGCCAACCTCGTCTTCGCGCTGCGCACCTTCCCGCTCCTCACCGCTTCGGCCTGCGTGCTCACGCTGCTCATCCCGGCCTACGTCATACACGAGCCCCGTCACACGACCGAGGAGATCGGCCCGACGCTCGTCGCCCTCGCGAGCCTTTCGGCCGTCGGCCTCGCGCTCGCCCTCTTTCGCGGACTCTCCGCGTGGGTGGCGACGCGCCGACTCGTCGGAGACTGGATGCGCCACGCCGAACCGGCCGACCTGCCGGACGCGGGCGTGCCCGCTTACCTGCTGCGACACAGCTTCCCGCTCATCGCCGTCGTCGGCGTCTTCCGCCCGCGTCTTTTCGTCGCCTCGCAAGTCATCGACGCGCTCAGCCGCGACGAGCTTTCGGCCGCCATCGCGCACGAGACCGGACACCTGCGCGCGCACGACAACCTGAAGCGGGCCACGCTGCGTGTCTGCCGCGACGTGCTTTCGATCTTCCCGAGCGGGCGTCTGCTCGACCGCACGTGGGCGCAGTCGGCCGAGATGGCCGCCGACGAGAGCGCGGCGCGCTCCGGCGGCCGCGCCGCGCTCGATTTGGCGGCCGCCCTGATTAAGATTGCGCGACTCGTGCCGCCCGACGGGCGTCCGGCCATCCCGGCCGGCGCGTACATCAACGGCGCGGGCGCTGACGGCGTCGAGGGGCGCGTGCGACGTCTGCTCCAACTCGCGGCGGCCCACTCCGCCGAGTCGCGCGGCGAAGACTTCACCCTGCGCTGGCTCGCCCTCTCCTCCGCCTCCACTCTGCTCGCCGTCGTCTCCGTCCCGACCCTCAGCCCCGGCACCCTTCGGGCGATTCACGAAGTCATCGAGCACATCGTCGCCATCCTTTAGCGACGCGCCCACCCTCCGTCCCCCAACGCAAACGCGACACGCGCCCCGTCCGTCAAATACGGCGGCTGGTAGTAGTTTGACTAAGCGACTAATCTCGCCTTTAACGTTTGGCTCTGACCGCAAAATCCGAAAAGGTTGACCTCATGAAATTATCCTTTAACAGCTTGCGCGCCGTCGTCGCGGCGGTCTTTCTAATCACGACGCTCGCGGGCGCGGCCGCCGCGCAACAGCCTCAGGAGTCGCGCGGCGCGGTGGGGGGAGTCGTCAGGGACGGGTCAGAGGCGCTCGTGGCCGGGGCCAGCGTGACGCTCGTCAACGCGCAGCAGGCTTCGTTCGGGAGGGCCGAGACGGACGCCGAGGGGCGCTTCCGCTTCAACGACGTGCCGCCCGGCACTTACGTCTTGGTCGTCTCGGCCGACAACTTCAGCACGCGCCGCGTGGCCGTGCAGGTCGTCGCGGGCAGGACGGTCGAGCCGGAAATCATTCTGGAGGTCAACCAACTCTCCGAGGAGGTGACGGTCACGGCCGAGACCGGGCAGGCGCAGGACATCGACCGCGTCGCCCAACAGGTCAACGTGATCCCCGACGACGCCATCCGGCAGCGCACGACCAACGTGCTGGCGCAGGTGGCGGACGAGGAGGTCGGCGTCTCTTTGCAGCGCACGAGTCCGACCGTCGGCGCGGTCGTCGTGCGCGGGCTGACCGAGGTCGGCGTCTACATCGACGGCGTCCGCTTCACGCAGTCCACGCAGCGCGGCGGCATCAACACCTTCTTCAACTTGAACGAGCCGACATCCCTGCGCACCGTCGAAATCCTGCGCGGCACCAACAGCGCGCAGTATGGGGCGGACTCGCTCGGCGGCGTGGTGCACCTCGTCTCGCGCGTGGCCGAGTTCGGCGACGACCCGCCCGCGTTGCACGGGGAGTTCAACACACACTTCACGAGCGCCGACACCTCCTTCGGCGGCAACACGCTCATCTCTTACGGCACGCGCCGCTTCGGCCTGCTCGCCAACGTCGCCAGCCGCCGCGTCAACACCCTGCGGCCGGGCGCGGGTCTTGACAGCCACTCGGCCATCACGCGCTTCCTCGGCCTACCCTCGGACATCACCGGCGAGTCGCGCCTGCCCGACACGGCGTTTACGCAGTACGGCGGCTCGCTCCAGTTGTCTTACGCACCGCGCGACGACCAACAGATTTCCTTCCGCTACTCGCGCGGCCAGCAGGACGGAGGCAAGCGTTATGACCAACTCTTGGGCGGCGACGGCAACCTCGTCGCCGATCTCCGTAACCTGATGCTCGACTTCGGCTACCTGCGCTACCAGAAGCAGGGCATGGGATTCTTCGACAACGGCTCGTTCACCGTCTCTTACAACAGCCAGCGCGAGGAGCGCGTCAATCAGGGCGGGCAGGGCAACCCCGAGGCCGCCATCACGCACGACAAGGAGCGGACGAGCACCTTCGGGTTCAACTTTTTCCTCGACAAGCAGTTCGGGAGCCGCAACACCTTCCTCGTCGGCGGCGACATCTACCGCGACACGGTGGACGCGCCGTCATACTCCTTCGAGCCTGTGACCGGCGTCGTGACGCTGACGCGGCCTCGCGTTCCCGACGGCTCGCGCTACATCCTCGCGGGCCTCTTCGTGCAGGACTCTTTCGAGGCCATACCGGGTCGGCTGCGCCTGAGCGGGGCCTTCCGCTACAACGTCGCCTCCTACCGCTCGCGCGCGGCGAACGCGCCCGTCGTCGGCGGCGTGCCGCTCTTCCCCGACGATAGCTTCCGCGACGATGACATTTCGGGTCGCATCGGCGTGGTGGGGACGGTTTACGACGGCGTCAACCTCGTCTTCAACTACAGCCGCGGCTTCCGCCCGCCGAACATCACCGCGCTCGGCTCGCTCGGCCTCGTCGGCGTCGGCTTTCAAGTGGCGGCGGCCGACCTCGCGGGCCTCGACGCATTCGTCGGCACGACCGCCGACGACACGGCCGTCTCGACGGGCGTGCCCGTCACGGGACTCACTTCGGAGACGACCAACAACTTCGACTTCGGCTTCAACCTCCGGCGCGGGCGCGTCCGCACGGCCCTGACCGGCTACGTCATCGACTACAACGACACGATAGTCCGGCAGACGCTCATCCTCCCGCAGGGCGCGGTGGGCCTCCGCCTCGGCAGTCAGACCATCGAGCAACAACTCCCGTCGGGCGCGGTCTTCGTCCCGCTCTCGACCGCGCCCGTGCTCGTGCAGGCGAACTTCGGCGGGACGCGCATGAAGGGCGTCGAGTACGAACTCGAATTGCGCCTCACGAACTCGTGGACGTT
>DASUNL010000101.1:0-6048 GCA_036277175.1 Pyrinomonadaceae bacterium
TCGGCGTGATGGCCGACTCGCCTTGCTCCCACGTATCACGCGGCGGTCTTTCTTCCTTCTTCATAGTCAGTACCGTATGCGCGGGTCGATGAACCCGTAGGCGATGTCGACGAGCAGGTTGAAAACCAGAATCGCGATGGAGATGAAGGCGACGATGCCGATAATCAGAGGCTCGTCGCGGTTCAGGTTCGCGTTGATGAAGTAGTTGCCGAGGCCCGGAAGCGCGAAGATGCGCTCGACGACGACCGTGCCCGAAATCAGAAACGCCAGCGCCGGGCCGGTGAACGAGACGACCGGCAGAAGTCCGCCGCGCAGTGCGTGGCGCACGATGACGTCTTTCTCGCTCAGGCCCTTCGCGCGCGCCGTGCGGATGTAGTCGGAGCGCAGGACTTCGAGCATGCCCGAGCGAGTCAAGCGCGCGATGTAGGCCATGTAGATGGCCGAGAGCGTCAAGACCGGCAAGAGCAAATTCCAACTCGGGAAGCCGCCCCAGCGCGCGGGCGGGAGCCAGAAGAGCGTGAGCGAGAAGACGAGGACGAGAATCGGCCCGAGCACGAAATTAGGCAAACTTATGCCGAGCATGGCGAGCGCCATCGAGGCGTAGTCGAGCCGCGAGTTTTGCCGGAGCGCGGCGAGCGTGCCCGCCGTGATGCCGACGACGAGCGCGAGCAGGTAGGCCGCGATGCCGAGCGTCGCCGAGATGGGCAGCGTGCGCGCCAAGATTTGATTGACCGACTGCCCCTCGTAGCGGAGCGACGAGCCGAAGTCGCCGCGAAGCACGCTCCCCAACATCTTCCCGTACTGCACGTACATCGGCTTGTCGAGCCCGTACTTCTCGCGGATGTTCTTCTCGATGGCGGGCGGCAGGCGCTTCTCGCCCGAGTAGAAGTTACCGGGCGCGAGCCGGATGAGTAGCCACGTCAGCGTGACGACGATGATGACCATCGGCAGGATGACGATGAGGCGTCGTATGACGAATCCGAACATCTCAGTTGCACCTCGCTAGTCGGCGTTCGTTTGCCGGTCGGGCGTCATGTCGGGCACGCCCCTGTCCCACTTGGCGGAATCGTACTCGATGTAGACGTACTTCCAAGCGTGAAGCGTCCCCGGATTCGGGTACATCCCCTTCACGTAGGGCTTCTTCATCCAGTTCGTCGCGGCCGTCTGGAAGGGGATGACGGGCTGCTCTTCGAGCAAGTAGGCCTCGGCGCGCGCGAGCAGTTCATAACGACGCGCCGGGTCGGTCATGCGGTTGGCCTCGCGGAGCATCTTGACGTACTCGGGGTCGTACCAGCCCGTGCCGTTGTCGCCCGCCTCGGTCGAGAAGAGCGCGAGGAACGTGTAGGGGTCCATGTAGTCGCCGCCCCACGCGGCGATGGCGAAGCCGCTATATTCGAGGCGCGAGCGCATGGCGAGAAACGTCTTCCACTCGACGTTTTTAATCGGCACTGTGAGTCCGAGATTCTGCTTCCACTGAGCCTGCACGAACTCGCTTATCTGCCGCGCCGAGTCGCTCGTGTTGTAGGTGACCATGACCTGCTCGATGGGAAACTTCGAGGGGTCGTACTTCCCCGTCGCGTCGCGGTAGCCGGCCTCCGCGAGCAGGCGTTTCGCCTTTTCGGGGTCGAACGGGTCGCCCTTGGGTTGCGGATAGCCGGGGAAGATTCCCTCGGGCGTGAAGGCCGTCAGAGGTTTTGTCGGACGCCTGAACTTTGCGAGCGCGACCTTGTCGAAGGCGATGTTGAAAGCCTTGCGGACGCGCTTGTCGTTCATCGGAGGTTTGGTGATGTTGACTTGGAAGTAGGAGATTGCCACCTCGGGCGCGTCCATGTAGTCCTTGAGCGGCTGGATGTGGTCGAGCCAAGCGACGGGGACGGTGTGGTTATAAGTGGCATCAACCTCCCCGGCCTTGTAGAGATTCATCATCGTCGTCTGGTCTTCGAGCGGGTAGAAGTGTATGCGCTGAAGGCGCACGCGCTCGGCGTCCCAGTAGGTCGGGTCTTTCACGACGACTATCTCGTTATAAGGTTTCCAAGTCTTCAGGCGGAACGGGCCGCAGGTGACGATGTTCGCGGGCTGCGTCCACTCGACGCCGAACTTCTCTATCGCGCGTCGGGGCACGGCGCGGAAGAACTGATGCGGGACGAGGCCGATGAAGTAGGCGGCCGGCCGCGCGAGCGTGACGCGCAGGGTGTAGTCGTCGATGGCCTCGACGCCGATGTCTTCGGCGCGGACGGGGACGAACTCCTTGCCGCGCGCGGCGGCCTCAAGCTTGGGGTTCGCCTTAAACTGCTTCTCGCGCCCCGCCTCGTCGCCCGCGACGACGAGACGCTCGGGCGATTGTATGTAGCGGTGGAAATCCGTGTCCGGGCCGGTTCCCGAAGATGCGGACGCCGTTTCGTCAGACTCCGCGCCGCTCGCGCTCGCGGAGTCTTCGGCCGCCACGTCCGAGGCCAAAAGGAAGCGGCCTGTCTGCGGGTCGCGGACGAACGCGCCGCCCTCGTTGTAGCCTTGCGCGTACTTAATCTCGTAGGCGAGATAAGCGTTGCGCGCGGCGAGTTCGGGCGAGAGTCCGCGACGGAAGGTGTAGACGAAGTCGTGCGCGTTGAGCGGATGGCCGTCCGACCAGCGCGCGTTTCTTCGGAGATGAAAGACGAACTCCGAAGAGTCGCGGTTTACGTCCCAACGCTCGGCGACGGCCGGTATCGGCTCCATCGTCTTCGGGTCGTACTCGGCCAAGCCCTCGAACAAGGCCATGTAGATGCGCGCCTCGGGCTGCCCGGTGCTTATCTGCGGGTCGAGCGACTCAGGCTCGGAGCCCGTGATGTAGCGCAGCACTTGACCGGGCGGCGGCTCGACCTTGCCGAAGAACTCGGCCTTGCTCGCCTCGGTCGTGCAGCCCGACACGGCGAGAGCGGCCGCGACGAGTGTCGCGGCGAGGACGAACGTCTTCAGGCTTAGTCTGCGCATCGCTTCGGTCAGTCGGCGGTCGTCGTGCGGTCGGGCGTCATGTCGGGCACGCCCCTGTCCCACTTCGCCGAGTCGTATTCGATGTAGACGAACTTCCAAGCGTGGAGCGTCCCCGGATTCGGGTACATGCCTTTGACGTAGGGCTTCTTCATCCAGTTCGTCGCGTTCGTCTGAAGCGGGATGACGGGCTGCTCGTCAAGCAAGTATTTTTCGGCCTCCGCCAAAAGCTTGTAACGCTCCGCCTGCGACGGCGCGCTGTTGGCCTTCTTCAACATCTCGACGTACTTCGGGTCGAACCAGCCCGTGCCGTTGTCGCCGCCGATGGTCGAGAAGAGCGCGAGGAAGGTGTAGGGGTCCATGTAGTCGCCGACCCAGCCGGCGCGGCCGAAGCCCTTGTATTCGAGATTGGCGCGCGTCTGAAGGAAGGTCTTCCACTCCATGTTCTTGAGCGGGATGGTGAGTCCGAGGTTCTGTTTCCACTGCGCCTGCACGAACTCCGCGACCTGACGGTTCGACTCCGCCGTGTTGTAGGTCAGCTCGACCTCCGTGATGGGAAACTTCGACGGGTCGAATTTGCCCGACGCATCCTTGAAGCCCGCGTCGGCGAGCAGTTGCTTCGCCTTCTCAGGGTCGAACGGGTCGCCAGTCGGCTGCGGGTAGCCGGGGAAGATGCCTTCGGGCGTGAAGGCCGTCAAAGGCTTCGTGATGCGCCGATACTCGGAGAGCGCCTTCTTGTTGATGGCGAGGTTGAACGCCTTTCTCACGCGCTTGTCGTTCATCGGCGGCTTCGTGATGTTGACCTGATAGTACTCGATGGCGCACTCGGGCGCGTCCATGTAGTCCTTAAGGGGGCGGATGTGGTCGAGCCAGCCGACGGGGACGGTGTGGTTGTAGGTGGCGTCAACCTCGCCCGCCTTATAAAGGTTCTGCATCGTCGTCTGCTCTTCGAGCGGGTAGAAGTGTATGCGGTTGAGTTTGACGCTCGCGGCGTCCCAGTAGTTCGGGTCTTTCTCGACGACGATTTCGTTGTAGGGCTTCCAAGCGACGAGGCGGAACGGGCCGCAGGTGATGATGTTCGCGGGCTGCGTCCACTGCGTGTCGCCGTGCTTCTCGATGGCCTTGCGCGGGACGGCGCGGAAGAATTGGTGCGGGACGAGGCCGATGAAGTAGGGCGCGGGCTGCGTCAAGGTGACGCGGAACGTGTGGTCGTCGATGGCCTCGACGCCGATGTCCTCGGCTTTGACGGGGACAATCTCCTTACCGGCGACCGCCGCCTTCAGTTTCGGGTTGGCCTCCAACTCTTTGGCGCGCGCCTCCTCGTCGCCCGCGAGGACGAGTCGCGTCGGCGAGTGGATGAACTTGTGGAAGTCGGTTTCGAGCGCGGCATCCTCGCCGTCGGTCGGAGCGGCGGCGGCCGCGTCCGATGACTCGGAGGCCGGGGCTGCTGCTGCGGCCTCAGCGCCTTCCTTCGCCTCGGCAAAGTCTTTGGCGAGGAGGAACTGACCCGTGCGCTGGTCTCTCACGAAGACGCCGCCTTCATTGTAGGCTTGCGCGTACTTAATCTCGTAGGCGAGGTAGCCGTTGCGCGCGGCGAGTTCCGGCGAGAGTCCGCGACGGAACGTGTAGGCGAAGTCGTGCGCCGTAATCGGCTCGCCGTTCGACCACTTCGCGTTTCGGCGCAGGTGGAAGACGAACTCGGAGGAATCCTTGTTGACGTCCCAGCGTTCGGCAATCGCGGGTATCGGCTCCATCGTCTTCGGGTCGTACTCGGCAAGTCCCTCGAAGAGCGCCATGTAAATTCTCGCCTCGGGCTGGCCCGTCCCCACCTGCGGGTCGAGCGATTCCGGCTCCGAGCCTGAGATGTAGCGCATCACCTGTCCGGGCGGCGGCTCGACCTTGCCGAAGAACTCGGCCTTGCTCGCCTGCGTCGAGCAGCCCGTGTTGGCGGCGACGACGGCGACGAGGGCGGCGAGGAGGCTTAACCAGCGTGCGCGAACTTTATACATGGACTTGTACTCCTGTCTCTAAACTCGGAAACGCGGACGAGACTTAAACGAGCGACGCGCATTCGGCGAACATGCGCGAACAAGAAGGGGGAGAACTCTTCCGGGGCGACTCTCTCTCGGTTCTCTGTGCAATTAGGACGTGCCTAATAATTATCACGCGCGGCCACCGACAATCAAGGCTATCCCGCCGCGCTCATATGATTTAACGATGCCTTCGGCTTTCGTCATCGTTGCTCGCCGCGCTTGCTTTTTACAATTCGCGCACCGCGCGCGTCCTCAATTCGTGGAGGCGAAGACGAGCCGCTCCTCTTTCGCGGGCGGACGCCAATGCGTGTCGATGCGCACGCGCTTGAGCGAAGGCACGTCGAGCGGGTTCGTGTCGAAGCCCTGAACGTAAGGCTTGACGAGCGAGTAGGAGGACGGGAAGTAGATAGGTATCGCGGGCAACTCCCGCAACGCCTCCGCCTCCGAAGTGAAGAGCGGGCGCGTGGGCGAAGGCTTCGGCGCGGGCGCAAGCTCTTGCGCGTTGCCGACGCCCGCGCTCTCCGTGCCTGCCACGAGCGGCGTCGCCGCCTCCGCCCCTTGCGCGTCCTGCGTGTCGAGCAGTTCCGGCTCGTGCTGCTGGCGGCCGAAGATGGCCGTCATCAGAGACTCTTCGCCGGTCGTCTGCATGACGACGCTGCGCCGCGCCACGTCGAAGTCGCCCGCGCCGAGCATCGCCTCATACTCGCCCCACGCGCGCACGACGACCTCGGTCTTGACGCCGAGGTTGGTCTGCCACATCGCGCGGACGGCGTTGGCGAGAATCCTCTGCTGCTCGTTGCGGTTGACCAAAAGGCGTATGACGGGGAAGTTCGCGCCGCCGGGATAACCAGCCTCTCCGAGCAAACGCTGCGCGCGCGCGATGTCCTGCCTCAGAGGCTCGACCGCGCTTCCCTTCTCCGCGCCGCCCTTCGCCGCGCCCTCTTCACCCTCTTTCGCACTGACCGCTTCGAGCGGGTTGAAGCGGCGCGCCGGACTAGTCGCCCCGCCCATCGTGTCGTGCGAGAGACGTTCGATGTCGAGCGCGAGC
>DASUNL010000102.1:0-2091 GCA_036277175.1 Pyrinomonadaceae bacterium
TTCAGCTTAAAACTTTCCGAAAGCTGAATGCTGAAAGCTGACGGCTGAACGCTTGCCCGTCACTCGTCACTTCATCGTCTTGCTTCGCGCGACGGGCGGGAGTATGATTCGGGCCGTTTGAAAACTTGTCTGCCGAAGTCGCACGCCGCTCATCTTGGGCGCGACGTGCGACGCGGGGGAACCAACGTCTCGTCCGTGTACGAGACACGGGGCGCATCGCGACGCCGGGGCTTTCGAGCCGCGGCCTTCGCGTAGAAGACTTCCATCTTCGAGCCCGTCAGCTAACCTCGTAGGCTCAATTGGAAGGGCGACACCGCCGCGAACCTTTGAGAAGAGGGCGCGGAGCACATGTGCTGCTCCGCGCCCTCTTTTTTTCGCACGCGGCCGCGCGCGCTCTTTGAAAGGAGAAGCGAAATGAGTAGAAGGAGCGCGACCGTCTCGGCCGTGAGTGTTAGTGCGCGGCGTGGACGTTTCAAGGACTGGCTGCTCGAAGGCCGCGTCAGAGAGATGGAAGGGCCTTTCGAGCGGGAGCGGGGCAAAGCCCACGCGCACCCTTGGTGGCAGGTGATGTGCCTGACGGGCGTCGACTACTTCTCGACGCTCGGTTATCAACCCGGCATCGCCGCGCTCGCGGCGGGCGCGCTCTCGCCCATCGCGACGCTTATCCTCGTCCTGCTCACACTCTTCGGCGCGCTTCCAATCTACGCCCGCGTCGCCGCCGAAAGCCCGCACGGCGAGGGTTCAATCTCGATGCTCGAAAACCTCCTGTCGCGCTGGAAGGGGAAGCTCTTCGTCTTGGCTCTCCTCGGCTTCGTCGCGACCGACTTCATTATCACCATCACGCTCTCGGCGGCCGACGCGACGGCGCACATCATCGAGAACCCTTACGTCCATCAACTCTTCGCGGCCCGCGCGTGGGACATCGAGGCGAGCGCGTGGCACGTCGGCATCACGCTCGTTTTGGTCGCGCTGCTCGGCGCGGTCTTCCTCAAAGGCTTCAAGGAGGCCATCGGCATCGCCGTCCTCATCGTCGTCGCGTACCTCCTGCTGAACCTCGTCGTCATCTCGCGCGGCGCGTATGAAATCGCCGTCCACACAGAGCACCTGCCGGAGTGGACGGCGCGTCTGTGGGGCGCGCAGGTTGACGGGATGGCCGTGCGCGGCAGCCCGTTCGTGATGGTGGGCATCGCGCTTCTGCTCTTTCCGAAACTCGCGCTCGGACTTTCCGGCTTCGAGACGGGCGTGGCCGTGATGCCGCTCGTCCGTGGCGATGCGTCGGACACGACGCGCGAGCCTTCGGGGCGCGTGCGCAACACGCGCAAGCTTTTGATGGGCGCGGCGCTCATCATGAGCGTCTTTCTGATTGCGAGCAGCATCGTGACGACCGTCCTCATCCCGCCCGAAGAGTTCCGCGCGGCCGACGCGGCGGCGGGACTCGCGAAGGGCGAGGCCAACGGGCGCGCCCTCGCGTACCTCGCGCACACGTACCTCGGAGACATCTTCGGGACGGTCTACGACGTGAGCACGATTCTTATACTCTGGTTCGCGGGGGCGTCCGCTCTGGCGGGCTTGCTGAACATCGTGCCCAGATATCTGCCGCGCTACGGGATGGCCCCCGACTGGGCGAAGGCCACGCGGCCGCTCGTCATCGTCTACATGCTCGTCGCCTTCGCCGTCACGTTCATCTTCCGCGCTGACGTGGACGCGCAGGGCGGGGCTTACGCGACCGGCGTGCTAGTGCTGATGTCTTCGGCGGCCATCGCCGTAACGCTCTCCTCACGCCGCCGCGTCGGGTGGACGAAGGCGACTTACGCTTTCTTACTCATCTCGCTCGTCTTCGCCTACACGACCGTCCAGAACATTCACGAGCGCCCCGAGGGCATCAAGATTGCCTCGTTCTTCATCGGCGCAATCGTCTTCACCTCGTTCCTCTCAAGACTCTGGCGCACGACCGAGCTGCGCGTCGCGTCGGTCGTCTTGGACGAGCGCGCCGAAGCTTTCATACGCGAGGCGATGCGCGGGCACGACCTGCGCATCGTGGCGAACCGGCGCGACCGGGGCGACGCGGCCGAGTACCAAGCCAAGGAGCGC
>DASUNL010000103.1:0-8656 GCA_036277175.1 Pyrinomonadaceae bacterium
GTCGGGCGGGCGGCCGGTGCGTTTGTGGTTGTAGTAGAGCGGCATCTGCCCGGCGTTGCGCGGGAAGGTGACGGGGAGTTTGCCGCCGGGGTTCACGTCGCCGAAGAGCACGTCCACGATGGCGTGCCCGCCCTGCGTGCCCGCGAACCACGTCTCAAGAATCGCGGGCGCGTTCACGTCGAGCCACTCAATCGCCAGAGGTCGCCCGTTCATCAGGACGACGACGTAAGGCTTGCCCGTCGCGTGAATCGCTTTGACGAGGTCGAGCTGTCGGCCCGGAAGCTCTAGCGAAGAGCGCGACGCCGCTTCGCCGCTCATCTCGGCCGGCTCGCCCACGACAACAATCGCCGCGTCCGAATCGCGCACCGCGCCGACGGCCTCGTCGAAACCCTCGTCCGTGGCGCACAGAGCGTCGGCGCAGCCCTTCTCGAAACGCACGCGCGTCTGCGGCGAGACCTTCGCGCGCACTCCCGCGAGCAGCGTGACGGTGTCCTCCTTGCGCCCGTCGCCCGTCCAAGAGCCGAGCAGGACGGCGGGGTCTTCGGCGAACGGGCCGACGACGGCGAGGCGGCGCACGTTCTTATCGAGCGGAAGCGCGCCGCGCTCGTTCTTGAGAAGCACCATCGAGCGCGCCGCAATCTCGCGCGCCGCCGCGAGGTGCGCCGGGGCGAGAATGACGGACGACTCGCGCGACTCGTCGGCGTAAGGGCGCTCGAAGAGTCCGAGTCGGAACTTGATGCGGAGGATGCGTCGGACGGCCTCGTCAATCGTCGCCTGTGTAAGTTTTCGCTCGCGCAGAAGCGACGCGCCGTGCTGGTTGTAGAGACGACTGACCATCTCCATGTCGACGCCCGCGTTTAGGGCGAGGCGCGCGGCTTCCCGTTCGTCGGCCGCGAGCTTATGGTTGATGGTCTCTTTCACGGACTCGTAGTCGCTGACGACGAAGCCGTCGAACTTCCACTCGCCGCGCAAGACTTGCGTCAGGGTGAAGGGGTTGGCCGAGGCCGGGACGCCGTCGATGTCGTTGAACGCGCTCATAAAGGTGGCGACGCCTTCGTCCAAAGCGGCGCGGAAGGGCGGGAAGTAGATTTCGCGCAGCGCGCGCTCCGTCACGTCGGTCGTGTTGTAGTCGCGCCCCGCCTCTGACGCGCCGTAGGCGACCCAGTGTTTGGCGCACGCCGCGACGCGGTCTTGCGCCGAGTAGTCAGGCCCTTGAAAGCCGCGCACGCGCGCGCGCGCGAACGCCGAGCCTAAGTATGGGTCTTCGCCCGCGCCTTCGACGATACGTCCCCAGCGCGCGTCGCGCGCGATGTCGACCATCGGCGCGAACGTCCAGTGGACTCCGGCGGCGCGCGCCTCCGTCGCGGCGATGTGCGCAGAGCGTTCGGCCGCGCGCGGGTCGAAGCTCGCGGCCTCGCCCAAAGGGACGGGGAAGACTGTGCGGTAGCCGTGAATCACGTCGAAGCCGAAGAGAAGAGGAATCTTCAGGCGCGACCGCTCGACGGCGATGCGTTGCAACTCGTTCGAGGCGCGCGCGCCGCGCACGTTCAAGGTCGAGCCGAGGCGACCCGTGCGGACGAGCTCAGGGTGCTCGTCCTTGTAGCGTCCGTCGGCGTGCCCGTCGAGCTGCTGCAACTGGCCGAGCTTCTCTTCGAGCGTCATGCGCGCGATGAGTTGGTTGATGCGTCGCTCGACGGCCGGGCCGGTGCGTTGTGCGCGCGCGGCGGGCGCGACGCAGAGGGAGAAGGAGAGTGCGAGCGCGAGCATCAGCCCCGCGCCCGCCTGCTTGGTTAGCTTCATCTTCGAGCCTCTCAATCAGAACCTCAGACGCCCCTGAAACTCGATGACGCGGCCTGACTGCGCGCCCGCCGCGCGCCCGAAGTTGGGGGTGAAGATGAACGTGTTGTCGTCGCCGTAGTTGAACGGGAGCAGGTTCAGGATGTTGAAGGCGTTGAAGAAGTTTGCGCGCACCTCGAAGTTTGCGCCCTCGCCGAGACGCAGTAGCGAGGGCAGGCCGAACTGTTTGACGAGGCTGAAATCGACGGAGCGATAGCTCGGCCCTCGGAACGAGTTGCGCCCGACGCCGGGCGTGCCCAAGGTCGTGATGTCGAAGTACTGCGTCGTGCCTCCGGTCGCGGCGTTGTTGGGGAAGATGCCGCCCGGCCGCGTGAAGTTTTCGTTCGAGGGTTCGAGCGCGCCGCCGAAGTAGCGCGCCGCGCGCTCGAAGCAGCCTTGGCCGTCGCGGTTGAGGTCGTTGCAGTGTTTGGGCGTCCATGGGAAGCCCGTGTGCGCGTTCAGGATGGAGTTGATTTGCCAGCCGCCGAGGAGAGTGCCGACGAGGTCGCGGCGTCCGCGGAAGAAGGGCAAGTCCCAAAGGGTGGAGAGGACGAAGTTGTGCGTCACGTCGAAGTCGGACGGGCCGCGCTGCGCGTGTATGTCGCGCGGGTCGGTCTGGTTGGCGTTGCCGCCGAACTCGAACGAGAGCGTGTCGATGCTCTTGCTCCAACGGTAAATCGCGTCGAACTGAAAACCGGCGGCGTAGCGCCGCGTGAGTCGCGCGTTCAGCGCGTTGTAGTTGGCGTTCACGTCCGGGAGCGGGAAGAAGATTTGGAAGAACGACGGGTTGTCGGCGTCGAAGACGAAGTTGAGGTTCGTCGTCCGAATCAACTTGTGACTGCTGCTGCCCTGATAGCCGAGCGAGGCGACGAGGTTATGGGGGAGCAGGTACTCGCCGTCGAACGAGTAGCTGTAGACGTATGCGTTCGGCAGGTTGGGCTCCGTGCCGTAAAGCTCCGTCGAGATGACCGAGCCGGTGTTGCGGTCGATGAGCCCGCCCGTCACGGGGTCGATGCCCGGCGTGATGTTCGGGTTGGCGGGGAAGCCCGTCGGCGAGTTGTTCGTGCTGAAGGTGTAGAAAATCTGGCGGAGCGCGTCGGTGTCCGACTCCGTGAAGGCGCAGCAGACGAAGCGGCGCGAGAAGAACGGCGGGTTGCCGCGCACGTTCGCCAAGACGTTATTGAAGATGCGGTTGTAGCTCAGGCCGAAGCCGCCGCGAAGCACGAGCTTGTCTTTGAAGCGCGACGGACTCCACGCGAAGCCGAGACGCGGCGCGAAGTTGTTGCGGTCAGGCTCGAAGAGACGGTCGACGACCTCGACGCGCCCGCCCGTCAACTCCTGACCCGGAGGGCCGAGACGGAAGTTGCTGAGACGGCCCTGCTTCTCCGAGATGGGCGTGAAGTATTCCCAGCGCAGGCCGATGTTGACGGTGAAGTTGGGTCGCAGCTTCCAGTCGTCCTGCACGAAGAGCGCGTAAGTGCCGGTGCGGAAGTAGCGTTGCGCGTCGGCGGCCGCGCCGGTCTGCGGGTCGGTGTTGATGACTTCGAGAATCGGCGCGTCGTTGGCGAGGCCGAAGAGCGTGAAGAACGAGTACTCGGGGCGCGCGCCGCCGAGGAGGTTGTTGTTGTCCTGCTCCTTGCGCACCTCGCCGCCGAACTTCAGCGCGTGGTTGCCGCGAACGTGCGAGAGCGTGTCGCGGAACTCGAAGGTGTTTTGAGCGAAGATGCCGGGCGTGACCTCGGAGCGTTCGGCCCCGAAGAAGATTTCGCCGCCGCGCAGGGGCGTCGACTGGCCCGGAATGGTGGTGCGCAGGTTCAAGCCCTCGACCTTGATGCGCGGGATGCCGAAGTCGGCTTCGGCCGAAGATGCGAGCTGGTCGAAGGCGAAGCGCGTGAAGTTCAGGCGCGCCTCGTTGAGCGTCACCGGCGTGAAGATGTGGTTCCACGTCAGCGTGATGGCCGTGTTGAAGGGCTTGAAGGTCAGGTCGGAGAGCGGGCGGCTGAGAGTGTTGCCGACGTCGGTCTGAAGGTCGTTGCGGCGCGTGAAGTAGGTGCTGACGGCGAAATAGTCTGAGTCGCTGTGGTTGTAGTCGATGCGCGTGTTGAACTGATGCCCGCGCTCGCGGCCCGGTATCGAGATGTTGGCTAGCTCGACGTCGGGGATGCCGTCGAGTCCGCCGCCCGCGCGGTCGAAGCCGATGGGGCGGCCGAACGTGCCGGTGAAGAGCGACCCGAGGTCGAGGCCGCCGCCCACTTCGGCGCAGGGCGTGCCGGGCTGGACGGCGTTGGCGCACGTCACGGGAATCGTCCCCGTGATGCGCGGCTCGACGCCGGGCGCTGTGAAGAGTCGGGCGGCGAGGCTGTTGGGCCGCTGCGAGCGGACGAGCGCGCGGAACTCTTCGGTCTCGACGAAGGCGAGGCGCGAGCGGTTCGTGGTGTTGCGCAGGCCCTCGTATGAGAAGAAGAAGAAAAGCTTGTCCTTCAAAATCGGCCCGCCGAGGCTTCCGCCGAACTGTCGGAACTTCTGCTCGACGCGCTGGCGCGGCTGGTTGGGGCCGTCGTACTTGTTGAAGGCGTTGAGGCCCGGTTCGTTGTACTTGAGAAACAGGCTGCCGTGAAACTCGTTCGTCCCGTTCTGCGAGACGACCTTGACCTGCGCTCCCGAGTTGCGCCCGTCCTCGGCCGAGTAACTGCTCGAAAGCACGCGCACCTCTTTGACCGACTCCTGATTCGGCGTGACGACGGCCGCGCCGCCCCAACCCAAACTGTTGACGCTCACGCCGTCGATCTGAAAGTTGTTGGCCGAGACACGCTGGCCGTTGGCCGAGACCTGCACCTGATTCTCGACTTGGAAGACCGACGAGTTCGAGCCGCCCGGCCCCGAAGTGTTGGGGATGTTGACGGCGTTGCCCGAGCCGTTGCGCCCGCCGTCGCCGATGACGCCGGGCGTCAGGCGCAGCAGTTCGTAGGGGTCGCGCCCGACCTGCGGCAGACGGCGCAGCTCCTCGGTCGTGATGGCCTTTGAGACGTTCGCGTTCTCGGTCTCTAGGGCGGGCGCGGCGTCGGCCGTGACCGTCACAGACTCGGCCACCTCGCCCGCGTTCAAGACGACGTCGACGCCCTGCGTCGCCTCGGCCGAGACGACGACCTCTTCGAGCACGCTCTTCTTAAAGCCCGCGTGTTCGACCGTGAGGGTGTAACGCCCCGGAGCGAGACCCGAGAAGCGATAGAAGCCTTCCTCGCTCGCCGTCACCTGTTGCGTCTTGCCGGTCTCGGTGCTCGTGAGCGTGACGGACGCGCCGGGGACGACCGCGCCAGCCGGGTCGGTGACCGTCCCCTGCACGGCGGCCTTGAACTGCGCGCTTGCGGGCGCGGGCGCGAGGCCGAAGACGAGGAGCGCGAGTAGCATCGCGCGAAGGCTAATCGAAGTCGTGCGCTTCATGGTGAGACCTCCTTGGCGTCTTGCCGCGACGCGGCAAACGAGAAAGGTGAAGGCGCGCACGTCCGGGGAGACGTTCGCGGCTTGCGTTAAAGGCGGATGCGGAACGGCGTCGGGGGTAGAAGCAACCTGTTTGCTTTTAGGTAGGTTAGAAATAACACCTGAGGGGGAAAAATTCAACGATTACTTATCGCGCGGCCGCTTTCGCCCGAGGGAAAAAAGAGTCCCCGCCCGCGCTCGGTGGAGGCGCGCGGGCGGGGAAGTCTCGCTGCAAGCGGGGCGGCGTGCCGCCGTCGCTTCGGTTACTTCTTCAGGAGCGGGGTGAGCGGCGTCGGGCAGCCGGTCTGCAAAGTGCCGTTGCCTTCGAGCGCGTTGTCGCCGTAGCTGGCGATGGTGCCGCCGGCGCAGTCGAGGCCGTTGGCGTTGTTGACGACGGTCGAGCGGCCGAGACGCACGGTGCCGGCCGTGGCGATGATGCCGTCCGCCGGGTGGCCCTGTATGAAGCTGTTCTCGATGTTGATGCTCGACGCGGCGTTCTCCAGCCGCACGCCGGTGCTCGTATTGAATCCGATGGTCGTGTTGCGAATCATCGTCACCGAGGTCGCCGCGCCGAGGACGCCCGTGGCGCAACGCTCGATGCGCGAGTTGTCGATGAAGGCGTTGACCGCGCCCGCCGAGTTGGCGATGCGTATGCCCTGACCCGAGCACTCCTTGATGAACGTGTCCTTGACGGTGAGTATCTGACTGGCGTTGGCCGACAACTCGACCGAGATGCCGCGCCCGTTGCCCGTGCGGAAGTTGATTATCTGGCAGTCCTCGACGTGGACGGCCTTGCCCGCGATGAAGCGGATGCCGTTGCTGCCCGTCGGCGAACCCGCGCCGTTAATCGAGATGTTACGGAGCGTGACGATGGCCGTGTTGGGCGTGGCCGCGAGTGAGTCGTTGATGGTGACGCCGGTGGTGTTCGACGCGAGAATCGAGCCGTAGCCTTGGCCCTTCGTGCCCTCAATCATGATTGACTTGTTGATGTTGACCGCGCCGAACCCGCCGGGGTCGAGCGTGCTGATCTCGCCGCCCGCGGCCGTCTTGATGAGAGCGCCCGCGTAAGTCTTGCAGGGGGCCGTGCGGCTGCACGGGTCGACGTCGTTACCGACGCCGGAAACCCACGTTCGAGTCGCTTGCGCCTGAGCGGCGGAGGCGGCGACGAGAACCAGAGCGACGACCGCGAAAGTTGAAAGCATGTGGCGACGAATGTTCATTTTCACTTCTCCTTCAAATTCACTTCGAGTCACTAAGTTAAAGTGGACGCATGGCGCTTCAGGCCCCGGCCGTCCGTGAAATTTGCCAACCTTCCATTGCCCGCCGAGCATACGCGGTGCGCCCGCCAAAAGTCCTTAAAGCGGCCAAAATGTTCCAAGAAACTACAAGAACTGTCCGCCCGCACGGCCCTCCCGTGACGGAGTCCGCGCGGAGCTAAAGACGCGCGGTGGCGACACATCCGGCGCGGCGGGCGAAAATTCGATGGTAAACAGCCGTCACGTTTTGGTAATCTAGCGGCCGACCAAGCAGTCTTTCCGCAGTCACAGAACATTTCTCGCAAGAGGCGCGGCCCTTGTTCGTCAGGCCCGGCCGCGCGTCGCCCTGAACGGCGCACGAGAGGCGTCGGAAGCGGGCCTCCGTCGCCTGAGTCGTGTGAGAGGCCGAACGAAATCAGAAGGAGCGAAAAGCTGATGCGTGTGAAAAGAGAGTCGGCGTCGAAGCTGGCGGGATTAGTGTTGACGCTCGCGGCGATGGCCGCCGCCGGGTGCGTGCAGCCCGCGCCGGAGCAGCCGTCGCAGAACGCCGGGGGCGGCGGTCGCGCCCAGACCGGCAAGGTCAGAATCGGCTTCTCGATGGACACGCTCAAGGAGGAACGCTGGCAGCGCGACCACGATTTAGTGAAGGCGCGCGCCGAGGCGGTCGGCGCGGAGATAGAGATTCAGGTCGCCAACGGCAGCGACGCCGACCAGTCGAAGCAGTGCGAGAACATGCTGACGAAGGGCGTCGACGTCCTCATCGTCGCCCCGCACAACGGCGTCGCGGCCGCCGCCATCGTCGAGATGGCGAAGAAGAAGAACGTCCCCGTCATCTCCTACGACCGGCTGATAATGAACTCGGACGTCGACCTCTACGTCTCGCATCAGGTGACGAAGATTGGGCAGATGCAGGCGCAGTACGCGCTCGACCACGCGCCGCGCGGCAACTACGTCATCATCTACGGCTCGCAGACCGACAACAACGCGATGCTCCTCAAGGACGGGCAGATGAGTGTGCTCAAGCCCGCCATCGACTCGGGCACGATTAAGGTCATCTCCGAGCTGCACGCGCGCGAGTGGCTGGCGAGCGAGGCGCGGCGCATCACGGACGACGCGCTGACGAAGGCCGGTAACGACATACAGGCCATCGTCGCCTCGAACGACGGGACGGCCGGCGGCGCGATTTCCGCCTTGCCGTCCTCGCTCGTCGGCAAGGTGCTCGTCACGGGTCAGGACGCGGAGCTGCCGGCCGTCCAGCGCATCGCGCAGGGCGAGCAGACGATGACCATCTACAAGCCCATCACGCCGCTCGCGCACAGCGCGGTGGATTCGGCCATGAAGCTCGCGCGCGGCGAGAAGGTGGAGACGACCACGACGACCAACAACCAGAAGATAGACGTCCCGTCGATTCTCCACGAGCCGCTCGTCGCCGACAAGAACAACCTGATGCAGACGGTCGTCAAGGACGGCTATCACAAGTACGAAGACGTTTATAAGAACGTGCCCGAAGCGCAGCGGCCGCCCCGCCCGGCCTCGGCCGCGACCGCGAGTCGTCCCGCGTTTTACGCGCTGCCCGCGCTGCTCACCTTTTTCGTCGCGGGCGCGGTCTTCGTCGCGCGCCGACGGGTCACTCCGTGATCGTCTGCAACAACTGCGGCAACTCCTTCGCCGCCGCCGCGACCGCCTGTCCCGCATGCGGGGCGACGGTCGCGGACGGCGCGCACACGTCGAACGCGCACACGTCGAACGCGCAGTCTGAGAACGCGCACGCGGCGAACGCTCGCGGGGCGACGCTTCTGGAGATGCGCGCGATAACGAAGACGTTTCCGGGCGTGCGCGCGCTCGACGGCGTCTCGTTCGATTTACGCGCCGGGGAGATTCACGCGCTCGTCGGCGAAAACGGCGCGGGCAAATCGACCTTGATGAAGGTCTTGGGCGGCGTCTACCCGCACGGCACATACGGCGGCGAGATTCTCATCGGGGGCGAGCCGCGCCGCTTCGCGGGCGTCCGCGACGCAGAAGGCGCGGGCGTCCGCATCATCTTTCAGGAGCTATCGCTCGTCAAAGACCTGAGCGTCGCGGAGAAC
>DASUNL010000104.1:0-2155 GCA_036277175.1 Pyrinomonadaceae bacterium
CGCCCCGCGCCGCTTCCGTCTTTGCGCTTCACCTTTTCACCTCTTCACGCTAAGTTAGACGGCGTGCAACGCCCCTCCGCCTCGACGCCCGCCGCCGCCGCCACCGAGACGCGCACGACCAACGACGCGCCGCTCTACGCTGAGGTCGCGCTGCCGCTTCGTCTCCAACAGACTTTCACCTATCGCCTGCCCGAATCCCTTCGCGAAGAGACGCGCGTCGGCGCGCGCCTGCTCGTCCCCTTCGGCCGCAAACTCGTCACCGGCTACGTCGTCGAGTTGCACGCGCGTCTCGACCCCGCGTCGGGCCTCGACGAGGCGTCGCTCAAGGAGGCCGAAGAACTCCTCGACCCCGAGCCGCTGCTCTCGCCCGAGGTCATCGAGATTACGCGCTGGCTGAGCGACTACTACGCCGCGCCTTGGGGCGAGGTCTTGAAGGCCGCGCTGCCGGCGGGCCTGAACTCGACCATCGAGCAAGTCGTCACCGCGACGCGCGAGGGGCGCGACGAGCTGGCGCGACTCCCGCAGCGACGCGCCGCGACGACGAAGGGACAAATCCTCCACCGCCTCGCCGAAGACGGGCCGACCACTTTGCGCGCGCTCGCACGCACCTTCACGCAGGCCCGCGCCGCGAAGGCCGTCCGCGAGCTTGAGCGCGCCGGCTGGGTAACGGTCACGCACCACACGCGGACGGCGCTCGCGCGCGCCAAGCGACGCAAGGCCGTCCGCCTTCTTCCGCCCGACACGGAGGGGCGCGACGCGGCGCGCGCGTTGACGGACGCGCAACGGCGCGTCGTCGAAACCCTCATCGCGTCGGGCGGCGAGATGCTCTTCGCCGAGTTGCTCGAAGAGGCCGCGACGAGCGTCTCGACGATTCAGACCTTGGAGCGGCGCAGGCTCGTCGAAGTCTTCGTCCGCGACGTGCGGCGCGACCCACTCGCCGACGCGCTGCTCCCCGAGCGCGACGAGTTCGTGCTGACGAATGAACAGGCCGAGGCGCTTCGCGAAATCGAACAGGCGCTCGACGCGGGCAAGTACGCGGCCTTCCTCCTGCACGGCGTGACGGGGAGCGGCAAGACCGAAATCTACATCCGCGCGATGCGCGCCGCGCTCCGGCAGGGACGCTCGGCGATGATGCTCGTCCCCGAAATCGCCTTGACGCCCGTCTTCTCGCGCCGCCTCCGCACACACTTCGGCGACGCCGTCGCCATCTTCCACTCGTCGCTCACGACGGGCGAACGCTTCGACGAGTGGAGTCGCCTGCGTCGCGGCGAGGCGCGCGTCGTTATTGGCACGCGCTCGGCCGTCTTCGCCCCCGTCTCAGACCTCGGCCTCGTCGTCGTCGACGAAGAACACGAAGCCTCTTATCGACAGCAGGAGTCGCCCTACTACAACGGCCGCGACACGGCCGTCGTCCGCGCCCACTCGGAGCGCGCCGTCGTCATCCTCGGCTCGGCCACGCCGTCGCTCGAATCCTTCGAGAACGCGCGCCGGGGCAAGTATCGCTACCTGCGACTTCCGAACCGCATCGCCGGTCGCGCGATGGCGCGCGCCGAAATTCTCGACATGCGCGAGGTCTTCCGCACTTCGGGACGGATGGAGGTCTTCGCGCCCGAGTTGCTCGCGGCCATCGAGGAGACGCACGAGCGCGGACAGCAGTCGATAATACTTCTGAACCGTCGCGGCTATTCGAGCTTCGTCCTGTGCCGCACCTGCGGCGAGCGCGTCCAGTGCCCGAACTGCGACGTGACGCTCACCTATCACCGCGTCGAGCGAAGCCTCGTCTGTCACTACTGCAACCATCGCGGGCGCGTGCCCGAGGAGTGCCCGGCGTGTCGCGGCGCGTTCATCTATTTCATCGGCGAGGGCACGGAGCAGATAGAAGAGATTCTGCAAAAGCGTTTCCCCTCGCTCCGCATCGCGCGTCTAGACCGCGACACCACCTCGCGCCGAAACCTCTACGAGCAGGCCATCCTACGCTTCGGCGCGGGCGAGTTGGACATGCTCGTCGGGACGCAGATGATTGCCAAGGGCCACGACTTCCACAACGTCACGCTCGTCGGCGTCGTCTCCGTGGACGCCGGACTCGCGCTCCCCGACTTCCGCGCCGCCGAGCGCGCGTTCCAACTCATCACGCAGGTCGCCGGGCGCGCGGGGC
>DASUNL010000105.1:0-2045 GCA_036277175.1 Pyrinomonadaceae bacterium
GAAAAAAGAGGCGCGCCCCGCGTCGGACAAAATTGTCCGACGCGGGGCGCGCGTTTGTCCTACCGCTCGCGGGCTACGCTTCAGGCGTGCGGCTTGAAGCGGCGCACGTCGATGTGGTGTTTGCGGATGAGCTGCCAGAAGGCGCGACGGTTCTTGCGCGCGGCCCGCGCCGCAGAGCTGATGTTTCCCTCGTGCGAGACGAGCAGGCCCTCGACGTAGCTGCGCTCGAACTGCGCGACGACGCGCGCCTTCGCCTGACGGAAACTTTCGGCCCCTTCGCCCGCCGCGCCGCGCGGAAGCGACAAATCGCCGCCGCCGATACTCTCTCCGCCGCAGAGCATGACGGCGCGCTCGATGGCATGTTCAAGCTCGCGGACGTTGCCCGGCCAGTGATAAGCGACGAGCGCCTCCATCGCGTCCTGCGAAATCGAGGCGACGGGGCGCTCGAACTCGGCGGCGTAGGCGGCGAGGAAGTGGCGCGCGAGCACGGGGATGTCCTCGCGCCGCTCGCGCAAAGGGGGGAGCGAGAGCGGGATGATGTTCATGCGGTAGTAGAGGTCGCGGCGCAGGCGGCCTTCGCTTACGGCCAACTCCAAGTCGACGTTCGAGGCGAAGATGACGCGCACGTCCGCCCGTCGCGTGCGCGCCGAGCCGAGCGGGCGGTACTCGTGCTCTTGAAGGAAGCGCAGGAGCTTCGTCTGCGCGAACAGCGGCAGGCAGTCTATCTCGTCGAGGAAGAGCGTCCCGCCCTCGGCCTCGTGGATGAGCCCGTGCTGTTGCGAGTTCGCGCCCGTGTAAGCGCCGCGCTCGTGGCCGAAGAGTTCATTCTCGACGAGTTCGACGGGGATGGCCCCGCAGTTGACGGGGACGAAGGGGAGCGCGGCGCGCGGGCTGAGGTAGTGGACGGCGCGCGCGCAAAGCTCCTTGCCCGTGCCCGTCTCGCCCGTGATGAGGATGCGCCCGTCCGAGCGCGCGACGAGCGGAATCTTCTCTATCTGCGCGACGAAGTTCTCCGCCCCGCCGACGAGTCGCCCAAGCCCGACGCGCTCCTTGAGCGAGCGCACGAAGTCGGCGCGGCCGCCCCGGTGTTCGAGCTGACGCCAGATGCGCGGCAGGATGTTTGTGCCGCCGAGCGGAGGGGTGATGAAGTCGTCCGCGCCCGCTCTCAGTAGTCCGAGCACCTCTGAGGGGTCGCACCCGCCGCCGAAGACGAGGATGAGGGCCGTCTCGGGTCGCTCGCGCTTGAGCGACTCGACGAGCGCCGAGGCGCGCGCCGGCCGCTCGTGTTCGAGCGCGACGAAGAGGAGGTCGGGGTCGAACTCTTCGTCGGCCAAGGGGCGGATGAAGGGCGGGTCATAGGCGGCCTCGGGCGCGCCCGCGTGCGTGACGAGTCGGAGTTGTTCGCCGGGGGTGAAGGACTGCGCGAGCACGGCCCACAGAGCTTCGGCCGAGCCGCCGCCGGGGTGGCAGTCGAGCAACAGAATTTTCGCCTGTCTCATGGCACCTTACGCTTACCTCTCGCGTGCCGCGACGCCTGTCGGGCACAAGGCATCCTCGTGAGGATCAGCCTCGCGGCGGGTGAAGGGGGACATGAAATGGGGCGTGTGAGTCATGCGCGTGGCCGTCCCGTCGGTCGGAGTCGCCGGGACGCTTCCGGAGGTGCTCGGGTTTACGGCGGCGGCCTTCAGCGGAAGGGCGACGAACGCGAGGCAGAGCGTTAGAGTGACGCGCCGCGATTCAAATGCGCGTGCCGCCCGCGCGCGGTGGGCGGCGTTCGGTCAGTGCCGTGTCGGATGTTGCCGTGGATCGGGGCGCCGCGCCGGTGGTGAAGCAATGTGGCCGGGCTGCGAAGCGTCAAGGGGGCAGGGTCTTCGCACGATTGCTCGGCGGCGAGGGGCCGTATGCGTGGACTCTGGCGCGCGGCGTCAGAGTCTACAAAGCGTAAGGCGCTATCTACTCCGACCCGTCGGGTGCTCCGGGTCAACGGTCTCGCTTGGGTGAAAGTCGGGGCGGGCCTTGGCGAGGGGTCGGGCGCGCCCGTTTGA
>DASUNL010000106.1:0-2255 GCA_036277175.1 Pyrinomonadaceae bacterium
CGCGCGGCGAGGGATGACAATATTGCTGACTCCCATGAAGCGCGCCTCGTAAGACGCGCGCTGCGCGTCGCCGCGCGCGAGGAGGAAGAGCTTGACGCGCGGCCTGCGCGCGAGGTCTTCGAGCAGCTCGTCGAAGAGCGCGTTGTCGAAGCGATGATAGAGCGCGTCGCGTGCGGGCGGGCGGGCGACGACGAGTATGTCTTCGTCAGTCAAACCGAACTCGCCTCGCAGCTCGGCGGCGAACGCGGGGTCGGGCACGAAGTCGGCGAGGTAGACGTCCTCCTTGATGCCGTCGTAGCGCCGAACCTTCGACGCGCGCGCGCCCGCGCGGCGCAAGTCCGCATCGGGGAAGGCGGCGGGGACGACGACGCGCGAGGCAAGCCGAAACGCCAAGTGATTCGCCGGCTGGTGCTCGTAGTCCATGAGCGTCACGCTTCTGATGCCGAGTGCGCGCGCCGCCAGAACCTGCGCGTAGGAGTTGTGACTGACGGCCAAGTCCACGCCGCGACCGCGCGCCCAACGCGCGAGCGCGAGAGCGCGCCCCGCGATGCCGCCCGCCTTGCGCGCGAGCGCGCGAGTCGAGCCGCGCGCGCCGACGACCTCGAACGCGAGTCCCGCCGCGCGCGCCATCTCGGCGGTCTGCGCGAAGTCGCGCGCCGTGAAAATCGTCTCGTGGCCGCGCGCGCGCAACTCCGGCGCGAGCGCGCGGAAGAGTGGCACGTGCGGCGAGTTGGCAAGGTCAATCCAGATACGCACGCTACCTTTAAAGTGCGGCGGCGGCCGGCTCGGACGTAAAGCTGCGGACGGCCTCGGCCACGCGCTCGGCTGCGCCGCGAGGCAGTTCGGCGTACATCGGAAGCGAAAGCGTCTCGCGCGCCGCGCGCAAGGTCTCGGCGAGTTCGTCGTCGGCGCGGCCCGCGCCGGCGAAGCCTTTTTGCAGGTGGACGGGCACGGGGTAGTGAATCCCCGTGGCGACGCCCTCGGCGCGGAGGTGTTCGGCGAGCGCGTCGCGCCGTGGCGTGAAGACGGGGAAGATGTGATGGACGGACTCGCTCTCGTAAGTGGGGCGACCGAGCAGACGGACGCCCGCGCCGTCGAGCAGACGACGGTACTCGTCAGCGTGCGCGCGCCGCGCCTCGTTCCAACGGTCGAGGTGGCGTAGCTTCACTCGAAGCACAGCGCCCTGCAAGCCTTCGAGCCGGTAGTTGTAGCCGACGCGCTCGTGCGTGTACTTGCGGCTCTGCCCGTGGTCGCGCAGTTCGCGCATCAGGCGCGCGTGCTCCGCGTCGTCGGTCGTCACCGCGCCGCCCTCGCCGTACGCGCCCAAGTTCTTGCCGGGGTAGAAGCTGAAACAGGCGAGCGGCGCGAGAGAACCGGCCCGACGCCCCTTGTAGCTCGCGCCGTGCGCCTGCGCCGCGTCCTCGATGACGAAGAGGTTGTGACGACGCGCGACGTCGCCTATCGCGTCCATGTCGGCGCACTGGCCGTAGAGGTGGACGGGCAGGACGGCGCGCGTGCGCTCCGTGACGGCGCGCTCGATTCTCTCGGGGTCGATGAGACAGGTGCGCGGGTCGATGTCGACGTAGACGGGCGTCGCGCCCGCGTAGATGATGGCGGCGACCGTGGCGACGAACGTGTGACTCGTCGTGATGACCTCGTCGCCGGGTCGGACGCCGGCCGCGAGTAGCGCGAGATGAAGCGCGCTCGTGCCGGAGTTTAAGGCGACGCAGTGGCGCGCGCCGCAGTAGGCGGCGAACTCCTCCTCGAACGCCTCGACCTCCGGGCCGAGCACGAACTGCGCGCTCTCAAGGACGCGCGCGACGGCCTCGCCCACCTCTTCTTTAATGCTCCGGTACTGAGCCTTTAAATCGACGAAAGGAATCATGGGAATAGCACTTCAGCAATCAGCGTTCAGCTTTTAAGTCTTCGCCGGGAATCAGCTTGCTTTTAAAGATTCGAGTGCGTGAAGCGGAAAGCTGATTGCTGAACGCTGACTGCTGACCGCCTCTAAACCAGCGCGCCCACGTCCGTGGGCAGTTCGACGAGTTGGCCGCGCGCGCGAAGCGATGCTTCGGCCGCCTCCATGATGCGGACGATGCGCAGGCCCGCCTCGCCGTCCGTCTCGGGGCGCGCGCCCGCGCGGACGCACTCGACGAAGTGCGCGGCCTCGGTGCGCAGCGCCTCGGTCGTGTCGAAGCGCGGAGCCCACATGTCGCCGGAGCGGTAGCTGACCAAAAGCTCGTAGACGTCTTCGG
>DASUNL010000107.1:0-4303 GCA_036277175.1 Pyrinomonadaceae bacterium
AGTTGTCGTCGCCATCTCGGATGCCATCAGTTGAACAATACCGCACCGTATTTCAGGAATCAAGGGACTCCTCGGCCCCCGCCCGGTTGACCACTTTTTCGCACCTGTTGCTCGCTTGCCTTCCCCGCCCCGCTCGGATAAATTACCGTCTCACCGAAGAGCGCATCCCGCCCAAATTCATTTCGGCAAAGGTTCACAGAGGCCAGGGATGGCTATCCTTCTCCAAATACGAATCTCGCGAAAGGAAACTCTTTTCTACAGCTATGAAACCCTATCCGACCGACATGATTCGCAACCTCGCCGTCATCGGCCACGGCGACACGGGCAAGACGCAGCTCATCAGCTCACTCCTCTTCGTCGCCGGCGCGACGCCGCGCTGGGGCAAGGTTGACGAAGGCACGACCACGACCGACTACGACGAGGACTCCATCGCGCGCAAGGTCACGCTCAACACCGCGCTCGCGCACCTCGAATGGCGCGACCACAAGGTGAACCTCATCGACACGCCGGGCTACGCCGCCTTCGTCTCGCACGCGCGCCCCGCCCTGCGCGCCGCCGACTGCGCGCTCGTCGTCGTCCACGCCGTCAAGGGCGTCGAGGTGCAGACCGAGAAGACCTGGGCCTACGCCAACGAGTTCATCACGCCGCGCATCATGGTCATCAACCAGATGGACAAGGAGCACGCGGACTTCGGCACGGCGCTCGACTCGGCCCGCCACACCTTCAGCCGCGCCATCGTCCCCTTCACGCTGCCCATCGGCAAGGAGCACAACTTCCGCGGCGTCGTGGACATCGTCCACATGAAGGCATACGAGTTCGACGCGAACGGCAGGGCGAAAGAGATAGACATCCCCGCCGAGGGGCGCGCGGTCGTCGATAAGGAGCGCGAGCGGCTGGTCGAAGTCATCGCCGAGTCCGACGACAAGCTGATGGAGAAATACTTCGAGCTGGGCACGCTGCCCGAGGAGGACGTGGTGCCGAACATCAGCCGCGCGATTGCGGCGAGCCGCCTGTGCCCGGTCTTCGCCGTCTCGTCGGCGACGCTCGTCGGCGTCTCCAACCTGCTCGACGGCATCCTCGACTACGCGCCCGCGCCCGACACGCACGAGGCCGAGCACGGCAAGACCTCGCCCGACGGCGACGGCGGCGAAGCGGTCACGCGCCGCTACAGCCCCGAAGAGCCTTTCTCGGCCTACGTCTTCCGCACCATCGCGGACCCGTTCGCCGGGCGCATCAACGTGATGAAGGTCGTCAGCGGCAAGGTCAGGTCCGACGCCGCCGTCCAGAACACCACGCGCGGCGTCGCCGAGCGCCTCGGCGCGCTGCACTCGATGCAGGGCAAGCAGCTCGACAAGATCGACGAGGCGAGCGCGGGCGACATCATCGCCTGCGTCAAGCTCAAGGAGACGCAGACCGGCGACACCCTCTCGGACAAGGCCGCGCCCGTCGTCTACGACCCCATCGAATACCCGGAGGCCGCCATCTCCTTCGCCATCGAGCCGAAGTCGCGGCAGGACGAAGAGAAGATCAGCGTCGCGCTCCACAAGATTCTCGAAGAAGACCCCGCGCTCCGCTTCACGCGCGACGCGCAGACCAAAGAGTTCCTGCTCTCCGGCTCCGGCCAGCTCCACGTCGAAACGGTCGTCGAGAAACTGAGGAACCGCTACCACGTCGAAGTCGCGCTCCACCCGCCGAAAGTCCCTTACAAGGAGACCATCACGGCGCGCGCCGAGGTGCAGGGGCGACACAAGAAGCAGACCGGCGGGCGCGGCCAGTTCGGCGACTGCAAGGTCGTCTTCGAGCCGCTGCCGCGCGGCGAGGGCTTCGTCTTCGAGGACAAAATCTTCGGCGGCTCCGTCCCCCAGCAGTTCCGCCCCGCCATCGAGAAGGGCATCGTCGAAGCCGCCTCGCACGGCGCCATCGCCGGCTACCCGCTCGTCGATTTCAAAGCCACGCTCATCGACGGCTCCTACCACACCGTCGATTCCGACGAGCATAGTTTCCGCGCCGCCGGACGCAAGGCGTTCCGCAACGCCGTCGAGAAGGTCAAGCCGACGCTGCTCGAACCCGTCATGGAAGTCGAAGTCGTCGCCCCGCAGGAGTGCAGCGGCGACATCATGGGCGACCTCAACTCGCGCCGCGGTCGCCTACAGGGCATGGAGGTGCGCGGCAAGAATCAGGTCATCAAAGCGCAGGTGCCCATGTCCGAGATGCTCGACTACCAGTCCAAGCTCAACTCCATCACCGGCGCCCGCGGCTCCTACCACATGGAGTTCTCCCACTACGACCCCGTCCCCGGCAACATCTCCCAGAAGATCGTCGAACAGGCCCGCGCCGAAGGCCGCATTAGGGCGGAGGAAGAAGAGTAAGTCGGGCGGCGTGTCGGAGACTGAGAGGGTTGTCTATTTCGGAGCGGCGGGCGGCGAGACTCACGTGTCTCGCCGCCCGCTTTGACTTTTAAATTGACCCGCACGAGTTCGGCCGTCTATGATGCGCGCGTTCGCAGACATCCCGGCAGACATTCTTTCAACCCGGCAGACACTCTTTCGCCTCGCCCACATCACGCAGTCACACTTCCCGTCTCAACGCGGATAAGGAGAATAGTAAATATGGCATGGCAAAACGCGCCGACCTTGAACAAGCTCACGGCCTCGCAGCAGGGCGGCTCGCGCGGCGCGCAACTCTGGGGCTCGCAGTATAACGGCATGCTCAACACCATCTTCCAGTTGACGCCGGGCGGCGGCTGGAGCGACTGGCGCGCGGGCTCGAACTGGAACGGACACGACGGCGGCCCGTCGCAGACCTACGAGCTGGCGGCCGCCCAGCAGAACGACGGCCGCGTCCAGTTCTGGGCGCTCGACATGAAGCTCCAGCTTTGGTCTACGTGGCAGACTTCGCCCGGCGGCGGTTGGAGCGCGTGGTCGGGGCCGAACTGGAACAGCGCGCCGCAGTGGATGAAGCGCATCGCCGCGTCGCAGCAGGGCGGCTCGCGCGGCGCGCAGCTGTGGGGCATCACGGACGAGTTCGCGCTCGTCACCTGTTTCCAGATTACGGCCGGCGGCAACTGGAGCGGTTGGGAGCCGTGGCCGGCGACGCCGGAGAACTCTCAGTTCATCGAGGTCACGGCGTCGCAGCAGAACGACGGGCGCGTGCAGCTCTGGGCGCTCGACACGAAGCAACAACTCTGGTCTTGCTGGCAGACCTCGCCGGGCGGCGGCTGGACGGGCTGGTCTGGGCCGAACTGGAACGGCGCTCCCCTGCTCATCAACATCGCCGCGTGCCAGCAGGGCGGACAGCGCGGCGCGCAGCTCTGGGGCATCACGGAAAACTACACGCTCATTACGGACTATCAGGTGACGCCCGGCGGCGGCTGGAGCGGATGGTCGAGCGAGAGTTTTCTCGGCGCACCTCAGGTCTACGAGATAACCGCCGCCGAGCAGAACAACGGCTGCGTCCAACTCTGGGCCATCACGACCGACCAAGTCTTGATGGCTACCTCACAAACCTCACCGGGCGGCAACTGGACGGCGTGGGTCTCTTGAAGCGACGAGGCAATACTTGAAGATGAAGAGTTGAAAAGTTATGTCGCGCAAGTTAGCCGAGCATTGCATCAGTGCTGACGAGTACGAGCGCACGGGCGAGGCGCGCATCTTCCACCCGGATGCGCGCCTCGAACTCATCGGGGGCGGCGTCTCGCAGTGGCGCGCGCCGGAAAGTGTTTGACCGTCTCGCACGCGCGCGTTTATCTTCGCGTCATGGAAATCAGAAACGTCAACACGCCCGACGCCCCGCGCCCCGGCGGCCACTATTCGCAGGCCGTCGTCTACAACGGCCTCGTCTTCGTCGCGGGCCAGCTCTCGATTGACCCGCACACGGGCGAGAAGTTGCTCGGCTCCATCGAGGAGCAGACCGAGCAGTGTCTCCGCAACCTCTCGGCAATCCTGAAGGCCGCCGGTAGCGACCTCAGCCGCGTCCTCAAAACCACCGTCTACGTCTCAGACATCAACCTCTGGGGCGCGGTCAATGAAGTGTACGCGCGCGTCTTCGGCCCACACCGCCCCGCCCGCGCCGTCGTCCCCACGGGCGAGCTGCACTACGGCTTCCTCGTCGAGATCGAAGCCATCGCCGCCACCGACGCCGCGTAACACTTTCCTCAACCCGCGCCGGTCGCGCGGACGCATCTGAGAGGCGAGGGATATTTACGTGAGCGCTGAATTGATAATCTCTTTGCTGACTATCGGCGGGACTTTGCTGCTGGTGTTGACGGGCCTGCTGAATTACTCGGTCTTCGTGCGGCAGTTGC
>DASUNL010000108.1:0-6215 GCA_036277175.1 Pyrinomonadaceae bacterium
GACCTGCACGGTCTCGCCGACCTTGAAGAGTTCAGCCGGATTCTGGAGGCGTCCCCAAGACATGTCCGTCACGTGGAGCAGGCCGTCGATGCCGCCGAGATCGACGAACGCGCCGTAGTCGGTCAGGTTCTTGATCTGCCCCTCGACGATGATGCCCTCTTCGAGGTTGTCGAGCGTCTCGCCCTTCTTCGACTCGTTATCCTGTTCGAGGATCGCCTTGCGCGAGAGCACGACGTTCGAGCGCTTGCGGTTGAGCTTGATGACCTTCGCCTCGATCTCCTGGTTGCGCAAAGATTCGAGGTTGCGGATGGGCCGCACGTCCACCTGCGAGCCGGGCAGGAACGCGGCCACGCCGTCAACGTCCACGCGCAGGCCGCCCTTGACGCGCTCGGTGATGCGCCCCTTGATGGGCGTGCCGTCGCGGTACGCCTTCTCCAGCTCGTCCCACGCGCGCATCCGCACGGCGTCGGCGCGCGAGAGGATGGGCACGCCCTCCTGCGACTCCATGCTCTTGACGAGCACTTCCACCTCGTCGCCGCGCTTGACGGTCAGCTCGCCGTTCTCGGTGAACTCCTCCTGCGGGACGATGCCCTCGGACTTGAAGCCGAAGTCGATGACGACGCCGCGCTCGTTGATGTCGACGACCGTGCCGCGCACGACCGAGCCTTCCTGAAAGGCGGCCTGCTCCTGCTCATACTGGTCGAGTATCGCGCCGAAGTCGAAGTCGCCGGAGGAGGTCATCCCGCCGCGCCCCTCGTCCTCGTCCGCGCTTGAAGAAGACGACGACTGTTGCGGCGGCGTCGGCTGCGGCTGCTCAGGCTGCGGAGTTTGTCGCTGCTCTGGTGGCGGTGACTCTTGTTGCTGCGGCGCGGAGTCCGCCTGCGGCGTTTCGCCCGCCGGCGCGCCGCCCGCGTTGCTCTCGGCGGCCGGGGCCGTCGAGGCGGCCGCGGATGCGCTGGCGGTGTTGGCCGAGGCGTTGGCCTCGCGCTGCTGGTCGGGCGCGCTCACGGCCGGCGCGTCCGTCTGAGATGTTTCGTTGTTGGCGTCGCCGCCGGTCGGCTTGGGTTGTTCGGTTGACATGGGACTCGTGTGGACTCCTCCTCGAATTACGACGCGCATGCAGCCCTCGGCGGCGCGCGCCGCACCTGACTAACCCGGACGCATCCGCGCCTCGACGGCCGTGTGAAGAGCTAAAGGGCCGTGGGCGTTGGGGCGTGTCCGCTGAAAAGTATCAGGGCGATTGACGGGGTGCGGAAGAATTAAGGCGGGGGATGTGAGCCTTCGGACTCGTAACAGTTAATCAGAAGATTCAATCAACTCGTGCCCGTGGATCACCCGCGTGATCCGCCAATCACCGGCCTTCTTGACCAGGTAAGGCCGAAATTTACACGCCTTAACGATGGCCTGTCAAGGCGGAGCGGAAGGTTAAAGGTAAAAGGCAAAAGGAAAAAGGGTAGAGAGCGCGTCCGCCTCCTACCCTTTTTCCTTTCACCTTTTTACTTTTGCCTTATTTATTTCTCCGCCGTCGCCGCGTCGCGGCGCGCGACGAAGACGCCCGCCGAGTGTGAGCCGACGAAGAGCTTGCTCGAATCACGCGGGTCGAAGGCCAAGGCCCAGACGCGGCGCGAAGGCAGTTGCGGGTCGACGCGCTGCCAAGTCATCCCGGCGTCGGTCGAGCGGAAGACGCCGCCGCCCTCGCCCGTCGTGAACGCGCGGCCGCCGCGCTCGTAGGCGTTGCCGACGAAGACCTCGTCGGTGTTCGCGGGGTTGATGAGGACGGAGGTGAAGCTCCCCAACGGGAGGTTGCCGCCGCGCCGCAGCCAACGCTCGCCGCCGTCGTGCGAGATGTAGAAGGTCTGCGTCGTGCCGACGTAGACGTAGTCGGAGCGACGCGGGTCTTGCTCGATGACGTTGACGGGCGCGTCCGTCGGGATGCCGCGCAACTGCTCCCACGTCTTACCTGCGTCGTGCGAGGCGAGGACGCCGAGCTTGGCCGTGCCGACGTAGACGGTCTTCGAGTTCTGCGCGCTCGTCGAGATGCAGAGCGTGCGCGGCTCGGCGTCGAAGGTCGCGCCGTAGGAGACCTTGTCCCAACCGACGGACGGGTCGTAGGTGCGGTAGAGTCCGGCGTTGGTGGCGGCGAGCATGCCGGTCTTCCCCTCGCGCTCGTCGTAGAAGTGCGCGAGCGCGTTGACGGTGACGTTGTCGGTCAGGAAGACGGGCGCGCTCTGTAGAGCCTGCGACGCGCCGCCGCCCGACTGCATGCCGCCGCCGAGACCGAGCGCCGTGAGCGTCGTCGAATCGAGCTTGCCCGACTGCGGGATGCTCTTGTCGGCTTGGAACTTCCTGATAGCCGCGACGGTGCGCGTGCCCGCGACGCCGTCGGGCGTGCCCGTGTCGTAGCCGGCGAGGTTAAGGGCTTCCTGTGCGCGCTTCGTGAGCGCCCTCTCGTCGGGCGACACCTGAGCCTTCGTCGCCGCCGCGCCGCCGCGCCCGCGTCTCTTCGTTGGCTTCGGCTTCGGCGGCGTGATAGGCGACCAAGAGACGCCGCGGTCGGCCGAACGATACATGCCGTAGTTGGTGCCAAGGTAGATGACGTTGGCGTCCTGCCTGTCCTGAAGGATGGCGTAGGAGATGAGCCGGTGCGGCATGTTGCGCGTCGAGAGACGCCACGTCTCGCCGCCGTCCTCACTCAGGTAGAAGTAGCCGCCGCCGGTCGCGGTGTTAATCGTCGTCGCGTAGACGCGGCCCGCCACTTCGCGGTCGGGGAGAATGAAGTAGGCGCGGCGTCCCGAGTAGCCTTCGTTCGACGGGGCGAAGTTCTTCCCGCCGTCGCGCGAGACCATCACGCCGTAGTTGTTCGTGCCGATGTAGACGGTCGAAGGGTTCTGCGGGTGGACGGCGATGGCGTTGATCTCGAAGTTCTGGCGGTTGGTCGTCACGCGCCAGTCGTTGCCGCCGTTCTGCGAGAGCCAGAAGCCCTCGGTCGTGCCAGCGTAGATGGCCGAAGGGACGGCCGGGTTTTGCAGGATGGCGCGCGTGCGGCGCGACTGCGAGGGGATGCCGTTGACCTTGCGCCAGAGCGCCCCGGCGTTGCGCGTCTCGTAGATGCCGCTGCACGCGGACATGATGACGTGGTCGGGGTTCGTCTCGTCGATCTCGATGGCGAAGATGTCCGAGTCGTCGATGATGCCGTTCTTCGTGATGTTCCAAGTCTCGCCGCCGTCGGTCGTCTTGTAGGGCAGATACCACGTGCCGGCATAGATGACGTCGGTGTTGCGCGGGTCGACGGCGAGCGACTCGACGTTGACGAGGCCCGGCGTGGCCGCCGTCTCCAAGTGCTCCCACGAATCGCCGCCGTCCTCGGAGCGGAAGACGCCGCGGTTCGTCCCGGCGACGAGCACGTCCGGATTCTTCGCCGCCTGCGTCAGGGCGTGGACGGCCTCCGCCTTCAGCTCCGACGCCTCGCGCCACGTCAGCCCGCCGTCCTTCGTCTTGAAGAAGCCGCCCGGCTCTTTGTGTCGGTGCGCGGCGGCGTAGATGACGCGCGAGTCGCGCGGGTCGACGATGAGGTTGTCGATGTAGAGGCCGGGGCGGTTGAAGCCGCCGAGGCGCGCCCACGTCTGCCCGCCGTCAGTCGAGCTATAAATCTGGCCGTCAATCGTCCCGAAGTAGAGGCGCTCCGGGTCTTGCGGGTCGATGGCGAGCGAGCGCACGTCGCCGCCCATCGGGCCGGTGACGGCCCAGCTCAGGGGGCGCTGCATGGTCGCCTCGCCGTCCGACTCGGGGCCGTCGGCCGAGACCGTCACGGTGTGCGCGGAGGCGAAGAGGGCGGTTAAGAGTGCGAAGGCGTAGAGGCGTCGGAGTAGTCTGTTTGTCTTCATCGTCATCCGTATTTTCATCTTCGTCGGGTCTCTCAGGGAAATCGCCGTTACGGTCTGTGGCGCGGCCCTCTCGGCGGAGGGCCCCCCGTCTATTATCAATAAGAAGGGGGGTTTTGCAAAATCCGAGTCAGGAGAGCACGCAAAACTTCGCGTTTAAGATGCGCGGCGCGCGGGCGTCAGTTGTACGCGAGGAGGCGCGCCGCGCGGCCGCGTGTGCGGTCGCATATAAAGCGAAGCGGGCGGTGTTTCCCTTCCGAGAAACACCGCCCGCCTCGGTTAGTGGCCGCGCCTTCGCGGGGCGCTTGGCCGTTTGCCTCTACTCGTCACGACGAGGGCGGCGACGGCTGCGGCGAGGAGTGATGGTCTGCACCTCGCTCGGGTCAACGGTAGGCTCGGCGGTCGGCGGTGTCGCGCCCGTCGGCACGATCCACAACTCGACCGTCAACTCCTCCTTGAACCCGCCGTCAATCGTCACGATGCGGGACGAGTCAATGCCGCGCTCGTTGACGAGGTAGTTCCTCGCACGGTCGCAACGCGCCTGAGCCTCACCCGCGCGGCCACGGCGTCCGCCGTAGCAGATCAGGTAGCCCTGCGCGCCCGGCTCGTTCTGGAGCGCGATGGCGAAGTTGTCGAGACGGGCCTTCTCATCGTTGAAGCGGATGTTCCCGTACTCGTCAATCTTGCGCGGAATGGCGATGGTGGTGATGCCGGTCGTGCAGCTATCGGACGTCGGGCAAGCCGCGCCGAAGCCGCCGACATCGACGGTCGCCGTGACGCTGGAGCCGCCCGGCAGGCCGGTCGTGTCGACCGTAATCGAGGACGTGCCCTGACCGCTCGTGATCGTGCCGGCCGAGACCGTCCAGTTGTAGGTCGGCGTGATGCTCGCGTCGCCGCTCGACACCGAAGCCGTGAAGGTTGCCGGCTGGCCGGCCTGCACCGTGTCGGCGCAGCTCACGTCGACCGTCGGGCACGTCGGCGGGGCCGGGACGCACGCGCAACGGACGACTTCGACCGTGGTCGAGGCGAAGGAGACGCAGCCGCAGCCGTCGTCAACTTCGACCGTCACGGTGTAGGTGCCCGGAGCGACGCCCGTCAGATCGAGCGTGGCGTTCGCGCCGTCGCCGACGACGCGGCCGCCGTTGGTCGAGTAGGTGTAGAGCAGCGTGTCGCCGTCTGGGTCAGACGCCGTCGCCGAGAGTTGAACGCTCGTGCTCGTCGGAGTACAAGCCGAGTCCGGAACTTCGTTCGGCCCGCACTCGGCCGCCAGAACGACTCTCGCCGAAGAGGACGAGAGCGAGACGACCGGCGGCTGGTTCGGCAGCACGGCCGGGGCGCGCTCGTTGCGGCGACCGATCCAGAACTGTCCGATGAAGCCGTGCGGGTCGTCCGAAGGCTCGAAGCCCTGCGGGAACTCGGCGTCGCCGAAGAGCCGCTCGCCCTGCTGGTTGAGGTGCGCGCGGTAGGCGACCGAGAAGCCCAGCCAGCGACGCGGGAAGATGCGCACGCCGCCGAGGAAGTCGACGGGGTTATTCGGGAACGCATTGGGCGTCCGCCCGCCCACGTAGTGCTGCGAACGCAGTTCCGTGATGACCTGGAAGTGCTCGTTGACGGGGAAGTCCATCCCGATGCCGGCGATGAACTCGTTCGGGCGGTCGAGCAGGTTGACCTTGCCGACGCCGAACGCCTCAGACCTCGGGTTCGAGTTGAGGAAGAACCCGCCGTTGACGGCCAAGTGAACCGAACGGCTCAGCCTGCCGCCGATGACGCCGAAGATGCCGAAGTCGCCGATGTCGCCGCCGGGGCTCGCGCCGCGCTGAAGCTGGTTGAACCCTTGGAAGTCGTCCGCCTTATCGAGGTAGAAGCGGTACATCGGGATTAGGTTCACGCTGAGCGCGTTGTCGGGCTCGGTCAGGCGGAAGTTCGCGCCGATGGTGTGCGTGCCGAAGGTCGACTCGCCGTAGAGGCGGTTGATGAACGGCGCGTCCGGCAGGTACGAGGGCGCGACCGTGAACAGGTCAGGCACCGTCAGCGTGTTAAAGGTCAGGTTCGGCGGGATGGTGCGCGTCGTCAACACGACGCCCGGCAGGATCGAGCCGTAGGGCGAGCCGATGCCGGGGAACGTGGCGGCCGAGCCCCAGACGCCCGAGGTGCTCGCGTTCGCGCCGAGGCGGCTGACGAAGGGCGGGGCGAGGATGTTGCCCGTCAAGCCCAGATTCGGGCCAGCGCCGCCGACGAACGGGAACTGCACGAACGGCTGGTTGCCGATTGGGCGGAAGACGGTCTGGACGCCGAGCGTCGGCCCCGAGATGCGCACGGGCGCGAGAATGATGG
>DASUNL010000109.1:0-10818 GCA_036277175.1 Pyrinomonadaceae bacterium
AAAGAGAGTTGGAGGAGGCGGGCGCGGGCGAGTCGCGACCGCAGTTCAAGCAGGACACGCGGCAGGGTCTCTACCGCGCGCCGAAGGGTTGAAGGAGCAAAAGCAAACAGGGATGACGATTCAAGACACCTACGAGCCGCCCGTCATAGACCAAGCCGAGCCGCTTCCTTTCCCCTTCAACCAAAGACCTTTTTGCCGCTTCGAGAGTATCGAAAAGCGCATCCAGACCATCCGCGTCCTCGTCGTCAACAACCTTCTGACCGACGACGCGCACGTCTCCGACGTCGCGCGCCGCGAGTTGGGCGCGAAGCTTGAGAGGCGTCTCGACCGCGAACGACAGATTTCGGAACTCGCGCTCGGCAACATCCTCGGCAACATCCACCGCCTCGTCGAAGACCCGGTCATCGAGCAGGCGCATGTCTCCGAGGTCGCCGAGGCGGCCGAGAGTTTCGCGCCCGAGGCCGTGGTGCTTTCGGGCACGCTCAGCGACTTCGACTGGTATCACCCGTCAATCGTCGAGAGCTTCGGCCGCTACGTGCGCGCGACCCGAACGCCCGTGCTAGGCATCTGCGGCGGCCACCAACTCGTCGGCCTCGGCTTCGGCGCGCGCGTCGTCACGCTGATTGACGCCCGCGACCCGGCGGAGTTGCGCGACGGGCGGCCGTTCGAGTACCAGTACCGCTTCATCAAAATCACCGACCCCGACGACCCAATCTTCAACGGCATCCACGACGAGCAGTCGGGCCTCTGGCAGGACTACACCATCGAGGGGCGCATCCTCCGCGTGTGGCAGAACCACGGGCTACAACTCGACCGCGTGCCCGAAGGCTTCCGCCTGCTCGCCACTTCGTATCTGTGCAAGAATCAGATGATGGTCAGGCGCGCCGAGGGGCAGCTCATCTACGCCGTCCAGTTCCACCTCGAAAAGTCTTTCCAAGACCTGAGCCGCAACAACGCCCGACGCCTCAACCCGAACCTCCCGCGCGACGTGAAGAAGCGTCTGCTGCGCGAAGAGGCCGAGAGCCGCACGCGCTGGGAGCACCAGAACGAGTCGCGCGACGGCCGCATCATCTTCGAGAACTTCCTCCGCGAAGCACTCAAACACGCGAAAGAGCGTGAATCGTAAATCGTGAATTAACGTGTTAGACGAAAAGCCCGGCCTGAGTTTCAAAGCTCAAGCCGGGCTTTTCGTATTAACGCCCTGCACCACTCGCCGCGACGAACCGTGATGAGCGGCAAGTATGCGATGAAAGGTACGCTGTTCGCGGTCGGGCGCAGGCCGTTGTTAGGCGCGGCGTTGCCGAAACACCCTTGCCCTTACAACAAGGCTTTGAACTCATCAACCGTGAGTCCAGCCTGCCTGATGATTGCTCTTAACGTCCCTTTGGCAACTTCGTTGTGATCGGGAACGACGAGGCGACGATGGGGAGCCGCGCGCTGTCTGAGGATGATGTGGCTGCCACGCTGGCGGTCTTGTTCGTACCCGAGCTTCAGCAATGCCTTAATAACTTCACGCCCTGACACGCGCGGCAACACACTCACGCTTCGACCTCCACGAGCTCTTCCGTGATCGGCGGTGGGATGGGCTCGTCATGGGCCGCCAAGCTCTCAAGGTATAAAGCGATGGCCTCTTTAATATTCTCGACGGCCTGCTCTCTAGTCTCGCCTTGAGAGATGCAGCCCGGCAACGACGGGACTTCCGCCACGAACACGCCATCCTCATCCTGCTCAATCAAGACGCGATATTTCATACACAGCCTCCGGCCACATTGTCCGCACCTCGCTCATTAAGCGCAAGCGCCTAACTACGATTTGCGATTGACGATTCACCATTCACGAGGCGAGTCGTAGCCGTGTCGCGCGAGAATCGCGCGGCCCTCTTCGCTCAGGACGAAGCCGACGAACTCCTTCGCCTCTCGAACATTTTTCGACGCGCCGACGACCGCGAGCGCGTGCTCAATGGGGGCGTGCGTCCGCGCGTCAACGTTGAAAGCAACGCCATCGCCCTCTCGGACGAGTGCGCGCGGGATGAAAGCCGCGTCGGCGTTCCCGGTCGCGGCGAACTGTTTGGCCTGCGCGACCGTCTGCGCGTAGACGACCTTCGGCTCGACCCGCTCCCAGAGTCCGAGCGCACGCAACGACTCGACGGCAGCGCGCCCGTAAGGCGCGACTGACGGATTCGCGACGGCCAGTCTCGCAACCTGCTCACCGGCGACGTCCTCGATGCCGTTCACCTTCGCGCGGCCGCCGGACGGAACCCACAACACCAGCCGCCCGACGGCGAAGACTCGCGGCTCTACTTCGAGCAAAAGATTCTTCGTGCCGAGCGCCTCGACGCTGTCCAAGTCGGCCGACGCGAAAACGTCGAAGGGCGCGCCCTGCTCAATCTGTCGCGCAAGGTCGCCCGTCGCGCCGAAGCTGTAGACGACGCGCACGCCCTTCGCTTCGGTGAAGCGTCGGCCCATCTCCTCGAAAGCCTCGCCCAGACTCGACGCCGAGGCGACGACAATCTCTGCCCTCGCCTCGCCGCGCCGCCCCTCTTTATCACGCGAGCATGAAGAACTCGACGCGAGCGCGACGATGGCGAGCGCGAAGACGCATGCGCGCATTCCAGTCAGCATTCCTCTCATCTTAATACAGGTCAGTACCGCCTGCCGCAAGCGGGCGGGTATGACTGACGACTGCGTCGCGTACGTAGTATCAATGACCCGCCCGCTACCGCAGGCGGTACTGACTCGAACTGCCCGCTTGCGGCGGGCGGTACTGACTTTCGCGTGCGGAGCGCGCGGTGTTATCTTCGGACGCCGATGAGAGACTTCGACTGGTTTCCCCTCCTGCTTTCGCTGCGCGTGGCCCTGATTTCGACGGCCGTCGTCGCGGTCGCGGGCGTCGCCATCGGCTGGCTGCTCGCGCGCAAGCGTTTCCCCGGCCGCGAAGTCATCGACGCCCTCATCACGCTCCCGCTCATCCTACCGCCCACCGTGCTCGGCTACTACCTGCTCGTCCTCCTCGGCCGCAACAGCCCCATCGGGCACTTCGTCGAATCTTTGACGGGCAGCCCGCTCGTCTTCACTTGGCGCGGCGCGGTCGTGGCGGCGGCCGTCGGCGCGCTGCCTTTGATGGTGAAGACGGCGCGTGCGAGCGTCGCGAGCGTCGAGCGCGAGTATGAGGACGCGGCGCGCACGCTCGGTAAAACCGAGTGGCAGGTCTTCGCGCGCGTGACTCTGCCGCTCGCCTCGCGCGGGCTTCTGGCCGGAGTCATCCTTTCTTTCGCGCGCGCGCTCGGCGACTTCGGCGCGACGCTGATGGTCGCCGGAAACATCCCCGGCCGCACTCAGACGGCCGCCGTCGCCATCTACGACGCCACGCAGTCGGGCCGTGACACGAGGGCCGCGCTTCTGGTCGTCATCCTCTCGGCCGTCGCCTTCACGCTCCTCTACCTGACCAACCGCCTGACTTCTGGGAGACGCGACGGCTGATGCTTTCGGTCAACGTCACAAAGAATTTCGTCGGCGGCTTCCGCATCGAAGCGTCGTTCGACGCGCCGCCCGGCGTCACCATCCTCTTCGGCGCTTCGGGTTCAGGGAAGACCACGACGCTCAGGATGATTGCCGGACTCACGAGGCCGGACGCGGGCCGCATCTCCATCGACGGCCGCGCGCTCTTCGACTCCGACGGCCGGATAGACGTGCCCATACGTGAGCGCCGCGCGGGCTACGTCTTTCAGAACGCCGCGCTTCTGCCGCACCTGACGGCGCGCGCCAACGTAGAGTTCGCGCTTCGTCGCGCGTCGCGTGCGACGAAGCGTGAGCGCGCATTGGCGCTTCTCGAAAAGTTCGGCGTCGCGCACGCGGCGGAGCGTCGGCCGCGCGCAATCTCGGGCGGCGAGGCCCAGCGCGTCGCGCTCGCGCGCGCACTCGCGAGCGGCCCGCAGCTTTTATTGCTCGACGAGCCTCTGTCCGCGCTCGACGAGGCGACGAAGCTCGGCATCATCGAAGATTTGCGGCGCGCGAACCGCGAGCTACAGCTTCCCGTCCTCTACGTCACGCACAGTCAGGAGGAGGCCTACGCGCTCGGCGAGCGGGCCGTCGTCTACGAGCGCGGGCGCGTCGTCGCAACGGGCACGCCCGAGGAGGTCTTCCGTTCGCCCGTCCGGGCCGGGGTCGCGCGGCTCGCCGGAGTCGAAAACATCTTCGACGCGACGGTCGAGGAGCGGCGCGCGGAGACGGGCACGAGCGTCGTCGTCATGAAGGACGCGCTGACGGGCGCGACGTGCCGCGTCGAAGTGCCTTTGAGCCGTCACGGCGCGGGCGCGTCGGTGCGCGTGGCCGTGCGCTCGGGCGACATTCTTCTGGCGACCGAGCGGCCGCGTGGCATCTCGGCGCGCAACGTGCTCGAAGCGAAAATAGTTTCAGTCGAGGACAGGGGCGGTCGCGTGCTCGTGCGCGCGCGCGGCGGCGTGGAGTGGGTCGCGAGTTTGACGCGGCAGTCGGTCGCGGAGCTTGGGCTTGAGAGCGGGCGCGCGGTCTGGCTCGCCTTCAAGACGCACTCGTGCAGCGTGCTCGAAGACTAGGGAGTGGGCGCGCCGAGGGTGATGTCGGCGGGGACGTTCTCGGCCGTGTTGATGATGAGCAGGTCGACGACGGCGTTCAGAGCCTCGCGGTCGGTAGCGCCCGCCGCGCGCGCCTCGTTGTAGGCGCGCAACTGCTCGTCGGCCGAAGTCCCGCGCTCAAGTATGGTGTGGATGTGCTCGACCTCGTGGCGCGAGCCTAGGTCGTCGAGCACGTCGTCGACGAATTCCAAAAGCTCGTGAATCAAGTCCTTGACGGGCACCTCTTCCTGCTTGCCGAAGTCGATGAGCTTGCCGTCGAGGCCGTAGCGCACGGCGCGCCACTTGTTTTCCTGAATCAGCATCCTTCGGTAGAGGCGGAAGCCCAAGTTGCGCTCGATGAGGCGGTCGAGCTTGCAGACGATGGCTTGGAAGAGCGCGGCCAGAGCGACCGTGTCGTCGACGCGAGTCGGGATGTCGCAGACGCGGAATTCGAGCGTCGGGAAGTGCGGGTGCGGCCGCACGTCCCACCAGATTTTCTTCGGGTTGCTGATGCACTTCGTCTTGCTCAGCAGGTCGATGTAACTCTGGTACGCCTGAAAGGACGTGAAGTGGTCGGGGATGTCCGTGCGCGGGAACTTCTTGAAGACCTCGGAGCGGTACGACTTCAGACCCGTGTTGATGCCGAGCCAGAAGGGCGACGAGGTCGAGAGCGCGAGCATGTGCGGGAGGAAGTAGCGCGCGGCGTTCATGATGTGAATCTGCCGCTCGCGGTCTTCGATGCCGACGTGGACGTGGACGCCGAAGATGAGGAGCGAGCGCGCGACCATCTGCAACTCTTCGACGAGCAGAGCGTAGTGCGGGTCGTCGTAAATCTCCTGCTCCTTCCACAAGGAGATGGGGTGCGTCGAGGCGGCGACGATGGCGAGCCCCTTCTTGCGCGCGAGGTGCGAGACGATGGAGCGCAGGCGTGTGATGTCGGCGCGCGCCTCCTGTATGTTGCGGCAGATGCCTGTGCCGACCTCGACCTGCGCCTGCATCATCTCGGGCTTGACCTGCTCGCCGAGCAGCATCTTGCCCTCTTCGAGGATTTCCGAGACGTGCGATTTTAGCTCGCGCGTCTCGGGGTCGACGATCTGGAACTCCTCCTCGATGCCGAGCGTGTAGCGACCGAACATAGCTCCCTCACTCACGTTTAAAGTTCCGTCTGAACCGAGCGGCGCGCGCTCGCGGCAGACGCGCCTACATGTTCGCCAGCGCCTCTTCCATCAACGCGCGGTCTTTCTCCGCGAGTCCGTTGAAACGGACGCCGACGCCGCGCCCCGGATTAGAGTAGATGACCTCGGCGTTGACGACCACATCGCCCTCCGGGAAAGGGATGCGGATGGTCAAGAGACTGCCTTCGGGAATCTCCGACTGCGTGTTCATGTAGAGGCCGCCGGGGCTGATGTCTTTGGTGCTGGCGACGCCGGTGGTATCAGCGCCGTCGAAGAACACGTCCACGATGAGGCGGCGTCGGTCGAACTGCCGCCGCTCGTCCTGCGGGTTCTGGCTGTTGATGAAGTCCATCTCTCGCGTCCTGTCGATAGTGAAGAACGAAGTTCTTATCGTTCAGCCCCGGCCGCTGATGATGAAGGTCGGGACCATGCCGCCGCCCGAGGAGACGTTCGCCAGCTCCGTAAAAGAGAGGCGCGTGAAGGCCGACCCGACGCGACCGTGGAAGAGCAGAGGGTCGAGGTCGACCAACTGCTCCGCGTAGACGACCGAGCCGTCTTCCTGCAACGCCGGGAAAGGCTCGCGCGCCGTCCGCACACGCTCCTGCACCAAGTAGTCGCCGTCGGCGAGCGCGTGGCGGATGGCCTCCTCCCAAGCAATCTCGTCGGTGTTCCAGCCGATGTAGATGCCGTGGCCGCCGTAGTCGTCGTTGGGCTTCAAGACGAGCCGGTCGCGCCGCTTGGCGACGTATGCGAGGAGGTCAATCTCCTCGCCGCCCTTGAAGGTCTTTTCGGCGCGCACGCGCCGCGTCCAAGGGACGTGCGCGGCGATTGACGCGCGCTCGTCGGGCGTAAAGAGGTGCTCGTAACGCTCGTTAGTCAGGATGGCGAAAAGCGCCTTCTTGTGAATGAGCTTGGAGCGGAAACTGTTGACCATGCAGACCGCGCGTGTGCGGTAGGCGTCGAGCAGCGCCGGGTGGTCGCGCATCACGGGCAGGTACTCGTTGACGAGGACGCGCTTGTAGACGATGTCGATCTCGAAGCCTTCGCTGCGGAGCTTGCCGTCGGTGAACTCAAGTTCCTCCGGCGCGCAGACCTTGGCCGGGAAACCCTGACTCTCGAAGTACTCGCGGAACAGCTCGAACTCTTTCTGCGTCGGCAGCCCTTTGAAGTCGACGATGGCGATGTGCGGACGGCGTTCGGGCGCGCGTCCCAAAAATTCCGCGTAAGCCTTGAGCAGCGTTTCGAGCATCAGGCGGCGGCCGTTGAAGGTGCGCAAGGTGTATCGCTCACTGAAGCGTTTCATCGCCGGGAGCGCGGAGAAGATTTCGTAGGCCGCGTCGGCGTAGGCGATGCCGGCGGGGCTTTCGCCGTTTAGCTCGACGAAGCTGTAGTCGTCGTCGGTGAGGAACGAGTCGAGGCGCGCGGTCGGGGAGACGGCGGCGTAGCCGGGGTCGATGGCGACCAGCTCGCGCTCAATCTCGGTCAGGTTCAACTCGTCGATGAGTCGCGCGTCCTCGACGGCCGCGTCCTTCACCTTTTGAATCGCGCCCCAGACCGTCTCGCAGACGCGCGTGACGCGGGCGAAGTCCTCTTCGGTGACGAAGTGCGGGCGGAGGTAGGGCGACAGACGCCGTCCGCCGAAGATGAGCTTGGCGCGCTCCAGCCCCTCGTCGAGCATGGCGCGCGAAGACTCGCACGTCTCCGCGTCTTCGAGCAGGCGGTGGTAGAACTCTACGGCTTCCTTCAGCATCCGAAACCCGCGATTTCTAAAGGCGATTTTGATTCAACGAGCGGTTGTGAGGCTTAGATTATCACAGAAGCGGCCGTGCCGCCCGTTTAAAACCGCCGCAGAGGCGCGGAGGCACGGAGGATTTAGGAATTTGAGATTTCAAATCCCAAATCGTTTAAAAACTCTGTGCCTCCGTGCCTCTGCGGCTAATTCCCCGGTTTTGAAATGCTCTCTTAGTCGATGTCGAGCGGGTTGATGTAGGGCTTGTCCTTGTCCTTCTCGGCGCGTTTGAAGGCTTCGCGGAACTTCTCTTCGAGCAGGCGCTCGCGGTCTTTCTGCGAGCCGAGTTCTTGAGAGAAGACCTGATCGCGCGTCTGCTTCTGCCGCTCCATCTCCTTCGCCATCTCCTCGAAAGAGGCGAGCGGCTTGGCCTTCTCCTGATGCGAGATGATGATGCCGGTCTGCGCGTCGACGACGATGGTCGCCTCGCAGCAGGGGCAGATGACAGTCCAGTTTGTCGAATCGCTCACGGCTCTCCACCTCACGGCGTCGGGATTCACACGCGCGCCATTATAGCATCGCCCGCGCCGCCTCGATAAAAAGAGGGCCGCCCCGACTTGGGAGCGGCCCGCACGGAAGTCTGTTTTTCCGTAAAGCCTGTTGACTAGGGCGTGACGGCGTCCTTCAACTTGCCGCCGACCTTCTTCGCGCCTTTGCCGACTTCCTTCGCGCCGTCCTTGGTCTTATCGACGACTTTGCCGCCGACATCCTTCGCCTTGCCGGCCGCGTCCTCGGTCTTGTCGGCCGCCACGCGGACGCCCTTCTTCGCCGCGTCGCCCGCGTCCTCGGCCTTATCGCCGACCTCGCCGGCCACGTCTTCAGCCTTGTCGGCCGCGCCGCTCCCAACGTCCTCCGCCTTGTCGGCCACCTCGCCGCCGAAGGAGACGAGCGTGTCCGAAGTCGCTGTCAGGGCCTGCTCGACCTTGTCGACGGGGAGTTCCCTGATCTCTTCGTTGCGGTAGTAGACGCGCGCCGTGCGTTGGCCGCCGCGCGTGGTGACGACGACGCGCTCGACGCGACTGTTCGGGTCGCGGAAGGTGCGCGTCTCGATTGTCACGTCAGGCTCGCGCGTAATCTCCACGATTGAATTGTCCGGGCCGGTGCTCGTGCCGTCGGCGATGTTGGCGGCCGTCTGCGAGGACGTGCCGTTGGTGTTCGTGTTCGAGAGCGTGTTGGTGGTGTTGTCGCCGCCGCACCCGGCGACGATGAAGGAGAGCGTCAGGGCGGCCAGCGACGCCGCGTGCGTTCTTTTGGACACTTCGTTTAATCCTCCGATTTAACTGAACCGCGCTCGGCCGCGCGACTGATTAACTCGCCGCGCGGCCGAGGGAAATGTGAGTCCTGTTTTGTAGGCGTCGCTTTTAGAAAATCTTCTTGAAGGCACGCTTGAGCCAGTTGCCGGACTTCTTCGCGGTCTTCACAGTCTTGTCGCCGGCATCCTCGGCCTTGTCGGCCGCCTCGCTGCCGACAGCCTTCGCGTTACTGCCCGCGACCTTCGCGCCCTTGGCTGCCTGACCCGCGGCGTCCTCGGCCTTGTCGCCGACCTCGTTCACGCCCTCCTTGGATTTGTCGGCTGCCGTGCCCAAAGCGTCCTCGGTCTTGTCGGCGGCCTCGCTTCCGACTTCTTTAGTCTTCTCGGCGGCATCACTGCCGACATCCTTGGCCTTGCCGACAGCGTCCTCGGCCTTGTCGGCCGCTTCCGCGCCGACCTTCTTCGTCTCCTTCGCGGCCTTCTTCGTCCCCTTCTTCGCCGCGTCGCCCACGTCCTCGGCCTTGTCGCCGACCTCTTGGCCCGCGTCCTTCGTCTTCTCGACCGCCTTGTCGGCCGTCGTCTCCTGCGCGCTAACCGACACGGTGAACGCCTGAGTGCCGCACGCGAGCGCGAGGGCTAACAGGCCGGAATACCAAAACTTACGCATACAACGCCTCCTCCGGGTGTAATAAAATCAACCAGTACTTTCGCCTTGAACTAAAGGGTGGCAACTCGGATGCCAGAGGCTTCGGGCGGAGACGAAAACGGGCGGTCGCAACGTCTGTGCGACCGCCCGAGAAGCTTGTCTGATTCTAACCGACCTTGAACCTGACGAAGCACGAGACGGGGATCGAACCCGCAACCCTCGGCTTGGGAAGCCGATGCTCTACCATTGAGCTACTCGTGCAAGAGTCTTAAACGCTAACGGCAGGGCAAAGATAACGAAAGCTCTCCGACAGTGTCAAATCCGCGCCCCGCCGCATCATTCGCGCGTTTGAGAACGCACTCTAAACTCACACGGACGCGCCCGAGCGACGCCACTCTTCGAGCGCGTCGATGAGGCGCTCGACGTCCGATTCGTCGTTGAAGAAGTGCGTGGCGGCGCGAAAGCCTTCGGGTTTGATGGTGACGGCGACGCCGCGCGCGGCGAGGTGTCGGACGAGCGCGCCGGGGTTTCGCGCCTCGACCAAAGTTTCGGCGGAGCGCGTCCGCTCGTCGCGCAAGGGTGAAAGCACACGCCAGCCCGACGCCGTGAGACTTTCCGTCAGGCGTCGGTTGAGTTCGAGCGCGCGTCGCTCAATCGCGCCCGTGCCGAGACGCAGGATGTATTCGGCCGACGCGCCGATGGCGAAGATGCCCGCGAAGTGGGGGCAGCCGGTCTCGGCCCGCGCGCCCGCGCCGGGTCGCACGCGGTACGAGTCGTTGCGCATGGCGAACGGGTGCTCGACGCTCATCCAGCTAATCGTGCGCGGGCGCGTCTCGGCTTGCAGCTCGCGGCTCATGTAGACGAAGCCCGACCCGTATCCGGCGAGCATCCACTTGTGGCCGGTCGAGCAAAGCGCGTCGATACGCATCCTCTTGACGTCAATCGGGAGCACGCCCGCCGACTGGGCGGCGTTGACGACGAAGGCGTGCCGCCCCTTGTTGCGCCCAATCTCTTCGAGGTCTGAGCGGAGGCCGTTCGAGTACTGGACGTGGCTGAGACAGATGACAGACGTGCTGTCGGTCGTCGCGCCCGAAACGTCTTCCGCGCTGACGACTCCGTCGGTGGCTCTCAAGAACTTCACGCCGAGTCCGCGATGCAGCCAAGGGATGGTCGAGACGGGGAACTCCAACTCACAGGAGATGACTTCGCCGCCGCGCGGTTCGAGCGCGTCGATGATGAGGTGCATCCCTGCGGAGGTGTTGGTCGTAAAACCAATTTCGTCAGGCTCGGCGTTGATGAGAGAAGCGACCCGCGCGCGCGCCGCCTCGCGCCTCGCGAGCCATTCCTCCCAGAGACGGTCGCCAT
>DASUNL010000110.1:0-7729 GCA_036277175.1 Pyrinomonadaceae bacterium
GAAGGGCCGGAGTACTGGCAGCCGATTGACCCGCGCAGCGAAAACAATCAGGAGCGCGGTTCGAGCTACCTGAGCGTCGTCGCGCGTCTAAAGCCCGGCGTGGAACTCGCGCAGGCGCAGGCCGAACTCGACGCCGTCGCGGCCCGACTCGCGGAGGAGTACCCGGACAAGAACGCGGGGCGCGGCGCGAGCCTAGTCCCCGCCTACGAGGCCATCGTCGGCGACATCCGGCCCGCGCTTCTGACTTTGCTCGCGGCCGTCGGCTTCGTGCTGCTGATTGCGTGCGCGAACGTCGCCAACTTGATGCTCGCGCGCGCGGCGTCGCGGCGTAAAGAGATTGCGGTGCGGACGGCCCTTGGCGCGTCGCGCTGGCGCATCATGCGGCAACTCCTGACGGAGAGTCTGCTTCTGTCGCTCGCGGGCGGGGCCGTGGGACTTCTGCTCGCGTGGTGGGGCGTTGACGTTTTGAGCGCGGCCGTCCCCGCCGACATCCCGCGCGTCAAAGAGATTGCGCTCGACCGAAACGTCCTCTTCTTCACGCTCGGCGTCTCCGTCCTGACCGGCCTCGTCTTCGGCATCGCGCCTGCGCTACAGGCTTCGCGCCCCGACTTCAGCGAGGCGCTCAAGGAGGGCGGGCGCGGCTCGGCCGAGGGCTTCCGCAGCAACCGCCTGCGCGGCCTGCTCGTCGTCACGGAGGTCGCGCTCTCGCTCGTCTTGCTCGTCGGCGCGGGCCTCCTCATCCGCAGCTTCCGAAGCCTCCAAGCCGTCAGCCCCGGCTTTGACGCGCGCGATGCGTTGACGGCGGGCGTCGCGCTATCGACGACGAAGTATCGCGAGGAGGCGCAGCAGGCGGCCTTCTTCGAGCGCGTAATGGAGCGCGTCGCGGCGCTTCCGGGCGTCGAGGCGGCGGGCGGCGTCGAGCCTCTGCCGATGAGCGGCAACGGCTGGCAGACGAGTTTCGACATCGAGGGGCGACCCGCCGCCCCGCCGGGCGAGAGGATGACTTCGCACACGCGCGTCATCAGCCCCGGCTACTTCCGCGCGATGGGCATTCCACTTTTGCGCGGGCGCGCGCTCGACGAGCGCGACACGGCCGACGCGCCGAAGGTCATCGTCGTTAGCGAGACGTTCGCCAAGAAGTTTTTCCCCGGCGAGGAAATCATCGGGCGGCGCGTCAAGCCGACGCTTGCGCGCGACTTCACGGCCGAGATAGTCGGCGTCGTCGGCGACGTCAAGCACCAAGACCTCGAACGGGAAGTGACGCCCGAGTACTACGCCTCTTACAAGCAAGCCCCGCAGCCCTTCATGACGCTCGTCGTGCGCGGGCGCGGCGACGACGCGGCGGCGTTGACGGCGGCGGTGCGCGGCGCGGTGCTCGAAGTGGACGCGAACCAGCCCGTCTACGGCGTCAAGACGATGGGCCAGTGGATGTCGGAGTCGGCGGCGCGCCGACGCTTTAACACCGTCGTCCTCGCCGTCTTCGCCGCCGTCGCGCTCCTGCTCGCGGGCGTCGGCATCTTCGGCGTGATGAACTACTCGGTGGCGCGGCGCACGCACGAGATAGGCGTGAGGATGGCGCTCGGCGCGCAGGGCCGCGACGTGTTCCGTCTCGTGGTGGGACAGGGGATGGCGCTCGTCGCGGCCGGCGTCGTCGTGGGCTTGTTCGGGGCGCTCGTCCTGACGCGCTTCATTTCGAGCCTGCTCTTCGGCGTCACGGCGAGCGACCCCGTGACGTTCGCGGGCGTCGCCCTCGTCCTCGCGGCCGTCGCGCTCTTCGCCTGCTACCTGCCCGCGCGCCGCGCGACGAAGGTCGACCCGATGGTGGCTCTCAGATACGAGTGAACGATGAACAAGGAATGATGAATGATGAATGAAAGACAAGCTGTCTCCTATCCATCATTCATCATTCCGCACTCATCATTTCGGAGGGCGTGATGGTAACACTCTTTCAGGACGTGCGTTACGGGGCGAGGATGCTCGCGAAGCGTCCGGGCTTCACTCTGGTCGCGGTCGTCGCGCTCGCGCTCGGCATCGGCGCGAACACGGCAATCTTTTCGGTCGTCAACTCGGTGCTCCTGCGCCCGCTCCCTTACCCGGAGTCGGAGAGGCTCGTGCAGCTCGCGGTCGCGAACGCCTCGACGGGCGCGCGGGGCGGCGCGCTCGCCTACCTCGACTTTCTGGACTGGCAGAGAGAGGCGCGCACCTTCGAGGCGATGGCGGCCTACACGGGCGGGAGCGGCGCTTTGACCGGCGACGGCAGCGCGCCCGAACAACTGGCGGGCGTCGCCACGACGCCCGACCTCTTCAAAGTCTTAGGCGTCAGCCCCGTCATCGGACGCACGTTTACGGCCGAGGAGGCGGCGCGCGCGAGTCGCCCCGAGAAGGCGGGCGAGGAGGGCGAGCAGGAGGAGCAGGCCGCGCCCGTCATCGTCATCAGCCACGGCCTCTGGCAGCGTCGCTTCGGCGGCGACCCTTCGGTCGTCGGCAAGACCGTCACCTTCAACAACAAGGCCGTCGAGATTATCGGCGTGATGCCCGAGGGCTTCCGCTACCCGCTCGACTACGACAACGTCGAGTTCTGGGGGCCGTTCAATGCGTCGAACCCTTACGCGCAGCATCGCGGCGCGTCGTTTCTCGAAGCGGTCGGGAAACTTAAGCCGGGCGTGTCGGTCGAGCAGGGCGCGGCCGACCTCTTCGCCGTCTCCGAGCGTCTCGCGGAAGAACACGCGCAGACGAACCGCACACGCCGCGCCGACGTGCGCTCGCTCCACGAAACACTCGTCGGCGACATAAGGCCCGCGCTCCTCGTGCTGCTAGCGGCCGTCGGCTGCGTCCTTTTAATCGCGTGCGCGAACGTGGCGAATCTCCTGCTCGCGCGCGCGGCCGCGCGGCAGAAAGAGTTTGCCATCCGCACCGCGCTGGGTGCTTCGCGCTGGCGCATCGCGCGACAACTCCTGACCGAGAGCGTCCTGCTTTCGCTCGCGGCCGGGGCGGTCGGGCTTCTGTTCACGATGTGGGGCGTTGACCTTCTGATGGCCGTCGCGCCGGACGACGTGCCGCGCCTCGGGAGCGCGAGCGCAGACGCGCGCGTGCTTCTCTTCACGCTCGGCGTCTCACTACTCACGGGCCTCGCCTTCGGACTCGCGCCCGCGCTTCAGGCCACGCGCACGGACTTGAGCGAGCCGCTCAAGGAGGGCGAGCGCGGGTCGACCGCCGGGCGCGGACGCCTGCACGGCGCGCTCGTCGTCGCCGAAGTCGCGCTCTCGCTCATCCTTCTGGTCGGCGCGGGACTACTCGTCAAGAGTTTCCAGCGGCTCACGTCCGTCAACCCCGGCTTTAACCCCGACGGCGTTCTGACGGCGACGATGACGCTCTCCGGCAACCGCTACAAGGAGCGCGCGGAGCAGCGCGAGGCGTTCCGGCGCGCGTTCGAGCGGGCGGCCGCAGCGCCCGGCGTCGAGGCGGTCGGCGGCATCTACCCGTTGCCCCTGAGCGGCAACGACATCAACACGAACTTCACGATTGACAACCGCTCGTTCGAGGATCGCGAGCACGTCTATCGCGGCGAGCGCAAGGTCATCAGTCACGACTTCCTGCGCGCCATGCGCGTCCCCATCGTGCGCGGGCGCGGCTTCACCGAGCGCGACGACGCGAGCGCGCCGCCCGTCTTCATCATCAACGAGACGCTCGCGCGCAAATACTTCTCCGGCGAGGAAGCCATCGGGCGTTTGATGTCGATGCGAGACATCGAAGGCGTCTCGACGGGCGAGATCGTCGGCGTCGTGGCCGACGTGAAGTACGAGGGCTTGGGCGCGGAGGCCGAGCCGGCTTACTACGTGCCGTACCTGCAAAAGACTTACGACGAGCTGGCTCTGGTCGTGCGCGCGCGCGAAGGGTTGGAGCCGGCGTCGCTCGCGCCCGTCCTGCGCGCGGCCGTGCTCGAAGCCGACAAGGATCAGCCGCTCTCTGAAGTGCGGACGATGCGCGCGCTTCTGTCGAACTCGGTGGCGCGCGAACGCTTCCAAGTGCTCCTGCTCGGCGTCTTCGCGTCGGTCGCGCTCGTGCTCTCGGCCGTCGGCCTCTTCGGCGTGCTCAGCTACTCGGTCACGCAGCGGAGGCACGAGATTGGAATCCGCATGGCGCTCGGCGCTCAGGCGCGCGACATCTTCCGGCTCGTCGTCGGGCGCGGGATGGGGCTGACGCTCGTCGGGCTGGGGCTGGGACTCGTCGGGTCGCTTCTGTTGACGCGGCTGATGACGGGCTTGCTCTTCGGCGTGTCGGCCACCGACCCCGTGACGTTCGCCGCCGTGACGGCGCTCCTTGCGCTCGTCGCCTTCTTCGCCTGCTACCTCCCGGCGCGTCGCGCCATGCGCGTCGACCCGATGACGGCACTCAGACACGAATGAGCCGATTGCGGAAGAGAAGCTGTCAGCAATCAGCAATCGGCAGTCAGCTTTGATAGAGCGGACGAGAGAATGAGTCGATGCACAGCAGCAGTCTGAAGTGCGGCGGACGGCCGTGAGCTGAACGCTGAACGCTGATTGCTGATTGCTCATGGAGGTTGTGATGGGAAACTTCTGGCAGGACTTACGCTACGGGGCGAGGATGCTCGCGCGGCGTCCGGGCTTTACGCTCGTCGCGGTCGCGGCGCTCGCTTTAGGCATCGGCGCGAACAGCGCCATCTTCTCGGTCGTCAACGGCGTGATGCTCAAGCCCCTGCCGTTCGACGGGGCGGAGCGCCTGCTCGCCGTCTCGGTGCGCGCCGCCAACGACGGCGACCCCATCTGGGATCACTCCTACCCGAACTTCACGGACATACGCGACCGGAGCGAGACGCTCGAAGGCGCGGCCGCCTACTACCCTGCGGCGACGTTTCTGACCGGCGGCGAAGAGCCGGAACTCGTGCGCGGCGCGATGACGACGGCCGACCTCTTCCCCATGCTCGGCGCGCAGGCCGCCATGGGTCGCACCTTCACGCGCGAGGACGACCAGACGGGCGCGCGCCGCGTCGCGCTGCTCTCGCACGGCTTCTGGGAGCGACGCTACGGCGCGAACCCCGACATCGTCGGGCAAGAAATCATGCTCGGCTCGCGGCCGACGCTCGTCCTCGGCGTGATGCCGAAAGGTTTCAAGTTCCCCGTCCAGACGAATAACGTCGACTGGTGGATGCCGCTCGGCCCCGCTCTCACGGAGCGCGAGCGCGACGGGCGCGGCATCGTCTTCATGCGCCTCATCGCCAAGCGCAAAGAAGGTGTCAGTCTCGAACAGGCGCAGGCCGAGCTGGCGACCATCTCGAAGCGACTCGAAGCGCAGTACGCGACGACCAACACCGGCGTCACGTTCGGCTTCACGCCCTTCCACACGCGGCTCGTCGGCGACCTCCGTCTCGCGCTCTGGGTTCTGCTCGGCGCGGTCGGCTGCGTGCTGCTGATAGCGTGCGCCAATGTCGCGAACCTTCTGCTCGCTCGCGCCGCCGCGCGCTACAAAGAGATTTCCATCCGCACCGCGCTCGGCGCGTCGCGCTGGCGCATCATGCGACAACTGCTGACCGAGAGCGTCCTGCTCGCGACCTTGGGCGGGCTGTTCGGGCTTCTGCTCGCGTGGTGGGGCACTGACCTGCTCGTCGCCGCAAGCCCTGCGGATTTGCCGCGCGCCGCCGAGATTGCGCTCGACTGGCGCGTGCTCATCTTCACGGCCGCGCTCTCGCTTTTGACCGGCGTCGTCTTCGGACTCGCGCCCGCTTTGCAGGCGTCGAAGTCGGAAATCACCGAGTCGCTCAAAGAGGGCGGGCGCGGCTCGACCGAGGGCGGCCGGAGTCGTCTGCGCGGCGCGCTCGTCGTCGCCGAAGTAGCCGTCTCGCTCGTCTTACTCGTAGGCGCTGGTCTGCTCGTGCAGAGCTTCATGCGCCTGATGAACGTCTCGCCGGGCTTCGACCCCGAGGGCGTGCTCGCGGCCGACATCACCTTCCGGGGCGAGCGCGCGAAAGACCCCGTGCAGCAGGTGGCGGCGGCCGAAGAGATTATCGAGCGCGCGTCGCAGCTTGCGGGCGTCGAGTCGGTGGCGGCCGTCGACCCCGTGCCGATGGGCGGCTCGTTCATCGCCTTCTCGTTCCAGATTGAGGGCCGCGCGCCGTTCGAGCCGGGACAAGTGCCGAACGCCGACCGCCGCGTCATCACCCCGAACTACTTCAAGACGATGCGCATCCCCGTCCGAAGCGGGCGCGCCTTCGACGAGCGCGACCGCGCCGACGCGCCGCCCGTCTGCATCATCAACGAGAACTTCGCGCGACGTCACTTCGGCGGCGAAGACCCCGTGGGCCAACGCATCACGACGGACGAGACGCCGGACGAGCGTCCGCGCGAAATCGTCGGCGTCGTCGGCGACGTGCGCCACGGCGGGCTGGAGGAGGAGACAAGCCCCGAATACTACGTGCCGCTCGCGCAGCGTCCCGTCCCGCGCGTGACCTTGATGGCGCGCACGTCGGGCGGAGGCGACCCTTCGGCCCTCGTCCCCTCTCTGCGCGGCATCATCCGGCAGGTCGACAAAGAGATTCCGCTCTACCGCATACACACGATGGAGGAGCTTCTGTCCGACTCGGTCGCGCGCCGTCGCTTCAGCATGATGCTCTTGGGCGGCTTCGCGCTCGTCGCGCTCCTCTTGGCGGGCCTCGGCATCTACGGCGTGATGAGCTACTCGGTCGCGCAGCGCACGCACGAGATAGGGATTCGCATGGCCTTGGGCGCGCAAGCGCGCGACGTGCTGAAGATGGTCATCGGGCAGGGGATGCTACTCGCGGGCGGCGGCGTCTTAGCCGGACTCGTCGCGGCCGTGATTCTGACGCGCGTCATGTCGAGTCTGCTCTACGGCGTCTCGGCCACCGACCCCATGACGTTCGGCGGGGTCGCCGCCGTACTCACCTTCGTCGCGCTCCTGTCCTGCTACTTGCCCGCGCGCCGCGCGACGAAAGTAGACCCGATGGTCGCGCTCCGCTACGAGTGAGCGCGCGGAGAAACAGGAAAAGGACTTGTCGGAAAGGACTCGAATGATGATGAAAAGAATTCTACTCGCGACCATTCTTTGCGCGGGCGCGTCGGCGTCGTCGGCGTCGGCGTGGCAGCAGACGCAGGCGGACAAGCCGGCCGGTAAGACGCGCTCCGAGCGCACGCACATCGTGGACACGCGCGAGGAGGGGACGACGCGGCTCGTCATCAGGGACACGGACACGGGCGTCGACCTTGAGATGCACGTGCGCGGCGTCGTCTTCAACGACGACTACTCCGACGTCGTGGAGATTGCGCCGGGCGGAGTTTTTGAGCTGCGTGAGACGCGCGCGGGCGAGACGCGGCGGCTCGAAGTCGAGCGGGACGGGTCGGGCAGCCTCCGCTACAAGTATCGCGTCGGCGGCGACGACCGTGAGTTTGACGCCGACGGGCGCGCGTGGCTCGCGCGCGTGTTGCGTGAGCGCGTCGAGGGCGGCTTCGACGCCGAGGCCCGCGTCGCGCGTCTCTACAAGGCGGGCGGGTCGCGCGCCGTGATTGAAGCCGCGCGCTCGCTCAAGAGTGGCTACGCGCGCGCCGCGTACCTCCGACGCCTCGCCAAGCTCGACGGGCCGCGCGACGAGACGGCCGTCGAAATCGTCCGCTCGGCCGCGCGCGACAAATTCTCCGACTACGAGCGCGCGGGCGTCCTCGTCTCAATCGCGCGGCGGCCGCCGAAGGGCGCGCAGGCG
>DASUNL010000111.1:0-10410 GCA_036277175.1 Pyrinomonadaceae bacterium
ATCAGATAGTTTTCCGACGGAGCGGTATCGGGTTTAAGACATGGCAGAGCCAATCAAAATCACCATCAACGGGCAGGAGTTCGAGACGGAGAAGGGCGCGCGTCTGATTGACGTGTGCCGCGAGAAGGGGTTCGCGATTCCCTCCTTCTGCTACTACGCCGACCTCGCGCTCCAAGCCTCGTGCCGCATGTGTCTCGTGCGTATCGAGAAGATGCCGAAGCTCCAGACCTCTTGCACCATCACCTGCACGGACGGGATGGCGGTGACGACCGAGTCGGAGGAGATTGAGAAGGCGCAGCGCGGGATGGTCGAATTCTTACTCGCCAACCACCCGCTCGACTGCCCCGTGTGCGACCGCGGCGGCGAGTGCGAACTCCAAGAGATGGTCTTCGACTGGGGCGGTCTGGAAGAGCGATTCACCGAGCGCAAGAACTACGCGCCGGAGAAATTCTTGTCGCCCATCGTCGCCAACGACCCGCAGCGTTGCATCCTCTGCAAGCGTTGCACGCGCGTCTGCGACGAGTGGATGGGCGAGGACGCCATCGAGGCGGGCGGGCGCGGCGCGCACACCGTCATCGGGACTTACGGCGGCTGGCTCAACTGCTCGCAGTGCGGCAACTGCATCGAGGTCTGCCCGACTGGAACTTTGCTCGACGCGACCTACCGGCATCAGACGCGCCCTTGGGAGCTTGAGCGCACCATCTCGACCTGCACGTTCTGCTCCGACGGATGCCAGATGTCGCTCGGCTCGCGCGGCGGCGAGCTGATGCGCGTCGTCGCGCGCGACCGCTACGTCAACGGACACAACGGCGAGTTCCTCTGCATCAAGGGACGTTTCGCGCACCCGTTCGTCAACCACGAGGAGCGCCTGCGCACGCCGCTCATACGCTACCAGAAGGGCGGGCGTCTCGTCCCGGCGACGTGGGACGAAGCCATCTCGTTCGCCGCCACGAAACTTTTCGACGTGACGGAGGCGCACGGCGCGCAGTCGGTCGGCGTCGTCGGCAGCCCGCGTCTCACGAACGAGTCGAACTACGCGCTGCTGAAGTTCGCGCGCGAAGTCGTCCACACGGACGCTTTCACGGCGAGCGAAGCCTTCTCGCTCACCGCCTTCTTCGAGCACTTGAGCGCGCCCATCGCCACGCACCGCGACATACGCCACGCCAAGACCATCCTGCTCATCGGCGGCGAGCCGGAAGAGTTGCAGCCCTTGACGGGCCGTCAGATTCGACAGGCCGTGCGCAACGGCGGCGCGCGCCTCATCATCATCAACAGCGTCCCCATACGCCTCAAGCAACAGGCCGCGCAGTTCGTCCACATCCTCCCCGGCACGGAGGACGCGGCCGTGCTAGCGCTCCACTCGGGCGACGACGACGCGGCCGCCGCGCGCGCTCTCGGCGTCGAGTCGGCGGAGCTTGAGTCTGTGCGTGGCGCGCTCTCGGAGGCGAAGGGCGACGTCGTCATCCTGTTCGGCGGCGAACTGAGCGCGGAGGCGCAGGCGGCGCTCGCGCAGCTGCCGCAGGCTTTGGGCGAGGCCGAAGGGCGACGCTTCCTCCTGCACCCGCTCCCGCTCTTTAACAACAGCGTCGGCGTCCACGACATCGGGTTGATGTCGGGCCGACTCAATCCGCTCGAAATGCTCGACGCGGCGGGCGCGGAGATTCGCGCGTTCTACTGCGCAGGGAGTTTCCTGCCCGCGCACCTCGAAGGGCGCGAGGAGTCGCTCGCGCGTCTCGACTTCCTCATCGTGCAGGAGCTTTTCCAAACCGAGACGACGCGGCACGCCGACGTCGTGTTACCGGCGGCCTCGTTCGCCGAAGTCGACGGGACGTACACGAATAACGGGGGTCTGGTGCAGCGCGTGCGGCAGTCGATACCGCCCGTCCACCAGTCGAAGCCCGACTGGGCGATAACAAGCGCGCTCGCGGAGGCTTGGGGCGTTGACTTCAACTTCCAGATGTCCGCGAGCGCCATCTTCCGCGAGATGGCCGCGAGCGTCGCGCCTTACGAGGGCTTGCGCTACGCCGCGCTCAAAGACGAGACGAATCCGGTGCAGGCCAAACACGCGCTCGCCGGGCGGCGCGACGTGTCGCGACAGCTCGAAGCGTTGCGCGCACAGTTGAGTGAGCAGACGGGCGCGGGCGAGAAAATCACGGCGACGCCCGAGATCGGGCACGAGCTTTTCAAACTCGGGACGCTGACGGAGAAGACCGCGCAGTTTCACCTGCTCGCCGCCGGCAACCCGAAGCCGCCCGACTTGCTCGTCTCCCCGCTCTACCAAATCACGATTGACCCGCGTCTATCGCGACGCGAGGCGGCGGTCGCCGGAGACTGAAAAGGAGCGTTCAGCACTCAGCACTCGGCTTTCAGCTTTTTTTGCCTCTCGGCACGTGCCGGTTCGGACAGAAGTTGCAAGGCTGATTCGACGAAAAAGCTGACTGCTGAACGCCGAACGCTGACAGCTTAATTTATGATGGAGTGGCTCAACACACCTGCCGGTCAGGCGACGGCGAAGCTCATCGGCATCAACGTGGCTTTCGTCGTCGTGCTGTTGATCGTCGCCTACACGGTCTTGGCCGAGCGCCGCGTGCTCGCCTTCATTCAGGGTCGTCTGGGCCCCAACCGCGTCGGGCCGGGGGGCGTCCTGCAACCTTTCGCCGACCTCCTCAAGTTCATCCTTAAAGAAGAGATCGCGCCCGACAAGGCGACGAAGTTCGTCTACTTCCTCGCCCCCATCATCGCGATTACGGCCGCACTGATGCCGATCATCGTCTACCCGTTCGGCCCGACGATGAACCTCCCCTTCCTCGGCCCCGTCGCGCTCGTCATCGCGCGCTTCGACATCGCGCTCCTCTACGTCCTCGGCATCACTTCCGTCGGCGTCTACGGCATCATGCTCGCTGGCTGGTCTTCAAACTCGAAGTACAGTCTGATGGGCGGACTGCGCGCGTCGGCGCAGATGATCTCTTACGAGTTGTCGTTGGGACTCTCGCTCGTCGGCGTCGTGCTTCTGTCGGGGACGCTCGACCTCTACGAGATCGTCGAACAGCAGTCGGGGTGGTACGGGACGAAGTGGAACATCTTTCGCGGCTTCCAAATCATCGGCTTCGTCGTCTACCTGATTTCGGCCATCGCCGAGACGAACCGCGTGCCGTTCGATTTGCCGGAGGCCGAGACGGAACTCGTCGCGGGCTTCCACACGGAGTACTCGGCGCTGAAGTTCGCGCTCTTCTTCATGGCCGAGTACGTCAACATGTTCACGGTCTCGGTCTTGGCGACGACGCTTTTCTTGGGCGGCTACAACGTCCCCGGACTTTCGCTCCTGTTCGAGCCGGGGTCGTTTCTGTTCGGGCTCTTCAGCGTCCTCGGCTTTTTCGCCAAAGTCATCTTTTTCCTGTTCTTCTACATCTGGCTGCGCGGGACGCTGCCGCGCTTCCGCTTCGACCAGTTGATGAACTTCGGCTGGAAGTTTCTGCTGCCCGTGGCGATTCTGAACGTTGTTCTGACGGCGACGGCGCTCTATCTCTTCCCCGGCCTGCTGCGCTGAGGTTGGCTGCACATGGATTTCGACTTCGCGACACTGCTCTTCATACTCTTCGGCGGGATGGCCGTCGGCTGCGCCGTCTCGATGGTGGTGCAACGAAACGCGCTCTACTCGGCGGTGTCGCTCGTCGGCGTCTTCATCGCCTTGGGCAGCCTCTACCTGCTCTTGTCGTCGCCGTTCATCGCCGCCGTGCAGGTCATCGTCTACGCGGGCGCGATTATGGTGCTGGTCGTCTTCGTCATCATGCTGCTCAACGTCGAGGAGGAGGCGCGGCGGCCCTTGCGCCTGATTTATCTCATCCCCGTCGCCATCGGGCTGGCGGCCGTGTTAATCGGGCAGGCGGCTTTCATCCTGACGCTCGGCGGCGCGTCGAGCGTCAACCCTCGGACGACGAACAAGGTGGTCGGCCTGACCTCGTCGGTCGGCACGGGACTGTTCACGGAATACCTGCTCCCGTTTGAAATCACTTCGGTACTGATTCTGATGGCGCTCGTCGGCGCGATTACGCTGGCCCGTCGCGCGACCGTCGCGCGGCCCGAAAGCCCGGCCGACTTCCCGCGCCGGGGCGAAGGTCTGGCGCTCGTCGCGGAGTCGGCTGGCGCGAGCGGCGGCGGCGGCGTGATTCAGCCCGGACGCACGGACGCGACGGGACAGGAGGTCGCGCGCCAGCAAATCGAGCGCAATGAAAACAGTGACGAGTGACGGGCGACGAGTGACGAGCGACGAGCAAACAGCTCATCACACGTCTTCAACTCATCACACGTCACTTGTCACTCGTCACTTCAAAGGTTTTTTATGATTCCTCTGTCGTGGTATCTGGCGCTGTCGGCGGTGCTGTTCACCATCGGGGTGGTCGGCGTCATCATCAAGCGCAACGCGATTCAGATGTTCATGTGCATCGAGCTGATGCTGAACGCCGTCAACCTGACGTTCGTCGCCTTCTCCAGCTACTTCGGCGACGTGACGGGGCAGCTCTTCGTCTTCATCGTGATGACGGTCGCGGCGGCCGAGGCGGCCGTCGGCCTAGGCATCATCCTCGCCGTCTTCCGCAACCGCGAGTCGATAGACGTGGACGACGCAAGCGTGCTGAGACTCTAAAAGCTGTGACGAGTGACGAGTGACAAGCGAGAAGGTCTTGTCTTTAACTCGTCACTCGTCACTCGTCACTGATTGAGTATGAACAACCACCTGCTCGCCGTAGTGGTCTTCGCCCCGCTGGTCGGCGCGGCCCTGTGCTGGGTCGTCGGCCGCCGCGTGCGGAGCGAGAAGTTAATCGGCGTCATCGCGTCGCTGGCCATCGCCGTCTCGACCGTCGTCACGTTCATCCTCGCCTTCGGCGCGGACGGCGCGCTGCGCGGCGAGCCGAAGGTCATCCTCGACCACCTCTGGACGTGGATCGAGGTCGGGGGTTTTCGCGCCGACTTCGGCTTCGCGATGGACAGGCTCTCAGGCATTTACGCCTGCTTCGTCACCTTCGTCGGCCTCCTCATACACATCTTCGCCACCGGCTACATGCACGGCGACCGTGGGTTCTACAGGTTCTTCGCCTACCTGAACCTCTTCATGTTCATGATGCTGACGCTTGTTCTGGCGGACAACCTGCTTCTGATGTTCGTCGGGTGGGAGGGCGTCGGCCTCTGCTCATACTTACTCATCGGCTACTACTTCGACCGGCGCGAGGCGGCCGACGCGGCGAAGAAGGCTTTCGTCGCCAACCGCATCGGCGACTGGGGCGTGGTGCTCGGCATCATGCTCGTCTTCACACTGACCGGCTCGGTCAGCTTCTTTGACAAGCCTGCGGCCGTCACAGGCGGCGTCGATGTCGCGAGCGCACTCGCGCGCGCCGCGTTGATGCCCGTCGAGACGTTCGGCTGGGGCGCAATCTTCGCGGGCGGCTTGACCTCGGCCGCCGTGCTGCTCTTCATCGGCGCGACGGGCAAGAGCGCGCAGATACCGCTCTTCGTCTGGCTGCCGGACGCGATGGCCGGGCCGACGCCCGTCTCCGCTTTGATTCACGCGGCGACGATGGTCACGGCCGGCGTCTACATGATAGTCCGCTGCTCCGCCATCTACTCGAAAGCGCCGACTGCGCTGATGATAGTCGCCGTCATCGGCGCGGCGACCGCCATCTTCGCCGCGACCATCGGCATCGCGCAGAACGACATCAAGAAAGTACTCGCCTACTCGTCCGTCTCGCAGCTCGGCTACATGATGCTCGCGTGCGGCGTCGGCGCGTTCATCGCGGCCATCTTCCACGTCATGACGCACGCCTTCTTCAAGGCGCTCCTCTTCCTCGGCTCGGGCAGCGTGATTCACGGCATGCATCACGAGCAGGACATGCGCCGGATGGGCGGGCTGAAGAAGTATATGCCCGTCACCTACTGGACGATGCTCACGGGCTGGCTCGCCATCTGCGGCATCCCCATCTTCGCCGGGTTCTTCTCGAAGGACGAGATTCTCTGGAAGACGTTTAGCACCGAGGCGCTGCCCGGTGAGTACGCGGGGCCAATCCTCTGGGCCGTCGGCGCGTTGACTGCCTTGCTCACGGCCGTCTACATGACGCGCATGATGGCGATGACCTTCTGGGGCGAAGAGCGTTTCCGCGAGGCGCACGCCGGCGGACAAGCCGACGAGGCGCACGCACACGCGCACGACGAGGACGAGAAGCCGCACGACGCGCAAGCTCCTTCGGCAGGCGACCGCCCGCGCCACGCGCCCGGCGAAGAACTCGACGCCGCGCACGCCGTCGGCTCTCACGCGGGCCAAGCGCACGCGCACGAGACGGGCCACGCGCACGACGCGGCTTCGTCAGTCGCGGGCGACTCGCACGTCGCTGACGAAGCGGACGCGCACGCCGCCCACGGGCACGGGCCGCACGTCCCGCACGAGTCGCCGTGGGTGATGACCGTCCCGCTCGTCGTGCTCGCCGTGCTCTCGACCTTCGGCGGCCTCGTCGGCGTGCCTTACGCCTTGAGCTCGCTCGTCGGCGCGGGCGACATAAACAAGTTCGAGCACCTGCTTGAGCCGGTCGTCGCACACGTCCCCGCTCCGGGCGGCGCGGGCGTCCCCGGCTCGGGCACGGAGCACGCCGCCGAGCAGGGCGAACACGCGCCCGAGATGCTTTCGCCCGCGCCGCAGCCCGTAGACAGCGGACACCCCGTCGCGCCCGCCGATTCGGCCACGCACGCGCCGTCCTCTTCAGGCTCGCACGCTGCGGCCTCGGGCGCGGGACACGCCGCGCCGAAGGCTCACAGCCACGAGGAGGTCGTCGAGGAGCGTTGGTTCACAGTCATCTCGACTCTAATCGCGCTGGCCGGTATCGGACTCGGCATTCTTCTCTTCGCCCGGCGGCCTCTGCGCGCCCTGCCCCGCGTGCTCGAAGAGAAGTACTACGTCGACGAGGTTTACGACGCGGCGCTCATCGACCCGATTAAGACGGGGTCGCGCGATTGGCTCTGGAAGTTCTTCGACGTGGGCGTGATTGACGGTTTGGTCAACGGCGTCGGGCGCGGGATGGCGCAGTTGGGCCGCGTCGCGCGCTACCTGCAACCGGGTTTCGTGCGCAGCTACGCGGCCATCATCCTGCTCGGCGCGCTCGTCGTCATCGGCTACTTCGCCTACAACGCCAACGCCGTCCTGCACCTCTTCAAGTAAAACTTATGTCTGAGTGGCTGCTGACAATTCTGATTCTCTTGCCGGTCGTGGGCGGCGTGGCCGTGGCGCTCCACCCGCTCGCCCCTTACGCGCGCACGTCGCACTACAAGTGGATAGCTTTAATCTTCTCGCTCGCGACGTTCGCGCTCTCGCTTCTTCTGCTCAACTCGGACATCGGCGCGGGCACGACGAACGCCTTCCACTTCGTCCGCAACGTCCCTTGGGTCTCTTCTATCGGCGCGCGCTACCACGTCGGCGTCGACGGCATGAGCCTCTGGCTCGTGCTTTTGACGACGCTGCTTGTCCCCGTCTCGATTCTTTCGAGCTGGCACTCGGTCGAGAAGCGACCGGCCGCGTTCTACGCCTTCATCCTCTTCTTGGAGTCGGCGATGATCGGCGTCTTCGTCTCGCTCGACCTGCTCCTGTTCTACCTCTTCTTCGAGGCGTCACTCGTGCCGATGTTCTTCCTCATCGGCGTCTGGGGCGGCGAGCGCCGGATGTACGCGGCGGTCAAGTTCTTCATCTACACGGCGGTCGGCAGTCTGTTGATGCTCGCCGGAATCATCTGGCTCTACTTCCTCCACGCGAGCCAAGTTCCGGGCGGCGGGACGTTCGACTACGTGACGCTGCTCGAAGCCCTGCGGAGCGGCGCGATGAGCCTGACCGACGGCGGACAGCCGACCGACGTGCAGTTCTGGCTCTTCGTCGTCTTCGCGCTCGCCTTCTCGATAAAAGTCCCGCTCTTCCCCGTCCACACGTGGCTGCCCGACGCGCACACGGAAGCGCCGACCGCAGGCTCGGTCATCCTCGCGGGCGTTCTGCTGAAGATGGGGACTTACGGGCTTTTGCGTTTCAACTTCGCGTTCTTCCCAGAGATGACGCGCAAGGCCGCGCCGTTCTTCGTCATCCTCGCCGTCATCGGCATCATCTACGGCGCTTTGGTCGCGATGGTGCAGCCCGACGTGAAGCGACTCGTCGCGTACTCTTCGGTCAGCCACATGGGGTTCGTCGTGCTCGGCATGTTCTCGTTCACCGAGCCGGGGATGCAGGGCGCGCTCTACCAGATGCTCAACCACGGCGTCTCGACGGGCGCGCTCTTCCTCATCGTCGGGATGATTTACGAGCGGCGGCACACACGTATGATTTCCGATTTCGGCGGACTGGCAAAGCCGATGCCGCTGTTTGCGACGCTCTTCATCTTCACGTCGCTCTCGTCGGTCGGACTGCCGTTGCTTAACGGCTTCGTCGGCGAGTTTCTCATCATGCTGGGGATGTGGACTTCGACGGCGAGCGTCTCGCGCCCGTGGCTCGTGACGATGCTCGCGGCGACGGGCGTCATCTGGGCCGCCGTCTACATGCTCTGGATGTTGCAGCGCATGCTCTTCGGCCGCGTGACTAGTGAGAAGAACGCGCGGCTCTCCGACCTGAACGCGCGCGAGATTGGACTCCTCGTCCCGCTGCTCGTGCTGATGCTCTACATGGGCCTACACCCGCGCCCGTTCCTCGCGCGCTCGGCGACGAGCATCGACGAGGTGCGTTCGCGCGTCGTCGAGACGGGGACGTTCCACGCGGACGCGCCGACCGAGTTGAAGTAAGCCCGACTTAAAAACGCATGACGACGAAACGCATTTTCATCACGCTCGCGCTGGCGCTCGTCGCGCTCTGCAACTTTCCGACGGCTGCACAAGTGACGACAGCGACGCAGGAAGCCGCGACGCAAGCGACCGCGACGCGGGAAGAGGCGCGCGTGCCGTCCGTGCGTCTGAAGGCGCTCGACGGGAAGACTTACGACACGAGCGAGATGCGCGGCGAGGTGGTCGTCGTCTCGTTCGGCGCGACGTGGTGCGTACCGTGCGTGTGGGAGCTGAAGGCCATCGAAGAGTTGAAGGAGGAGTACGCGGGCAAGCCCGTCCGCTTCCTCTGGGTGAGCATCGAAGAGAAGGAGCGCACGACCGACCGCGTCTTGCGCCACTACGCGAAGTCGAACCGGCTGACGATTCCCGTCCTGCGCGACGAGGACAAGTCCGCGTTCCTTCAGTTCACCGAGACGACGCGCATCCCGCTCGTCGTCTTCTTCGACCGCGAGGGCCGCTTCGACGCGCCCGCGCATCGCGGGATGAGTTCCGACATCACGGCCTACAAGCGCCTCGTCCGCGCGCGCATCGACCCCTTGTTGATAGAGAAGACAGCGACGCCCGCGCAAGAGGGTCAGTCGAGTCGGCGTTAGCATTCGCGCCGCGAGTGTCGGAGTTGACGACGCCGAAATTGAGTTGATGACCACGATGCTTCTACAAACACTGCCCACGGTCGCGCCGGACATAAATTTCAGGCTCATCATGCCGGAGCTGATCGTCTCCGTCGCGGGCGTGGTCGTGATGCTCGTCGACGCCTTCACGCGGCGCGCGCGGCAGCGTTGGGCGACGGGCGCGGTCGCGCTCGCCGGTCTCCTCGGCGCGGCCGTCTCGTGCGTCTGGCTCTGGAACTCCGCCGGGCCGCGCTCGGCCTTCAACGGCATGGTCGTGCTCGACCCGATGCGGCTCTCCTTCACGCTCGTCTTCATCGTCGTCGCCGCGCTCACCGTCCTCGTGTCGATGATTTGGATGGAGCGCGAGAGTCTGCCCGCCGGGGAGTTTCACACGCTCCTACTTTTCGCCACCGTCGGGATGATGCTGATGGCTTCGGGCGGCGACTTGGTCGTCATCTTCCTCGGGTTGGAACTACTCTCGATTGCGACCTACGTGATGGCGGGTTTCCGCAAGACCGACTTGCGCTCGAACGAGTCGTCGATGAAGTACTTCATCCTCGGCTCGTTCTCCTCTGCCTTCCTGCTCTACGGCATCGCACTCGTCTACGGCGCGACGGCGCGCACGGGGCCGCCCGACGCGGCTGGCGCGCGCCAAATCATCGCCGGGACGACGAATCTCGAAGAGATAGCGCGCTACTTAAACGACGGCGTCTACCCGCCGCTACTCTTCGCGGGCGCGGCGATGCTGATGATCGGCTTCGGGTTCAAGATTGCGACCGCGCCCTTCCACGTCTGGACGCCCGACGTGTACGAGGGCGCGCCCACACCCGTCACGGCCTTCATGGCGGCCGGGCCGAAGGCGGCCGGGTTCGCCTCCTTCATGCGCGTCTTCCTCGTCGCCTTCCCGTTCGTCGCGGCGGCCGGAGGCGCGTCGAGCGTCGGCGAGCAGATTCACGGCGCGTGGCTC
>DASUNL010000112.1:0-11394 GCA_036277175.1 Pyrinomonadaceae bacterium
GTCGGCGTCTCGGTCGTGCGCTCGGTCGAGATGGTCGTTGCGCTGCTCGGTGTCCTGAAGGCGGGCGGCGCGTATGTGCCCTTAGACCCGCAGTACCCGCAAGAGCGCATCGCGCACATTCTCGAAGACGCGCGCGTCAAACTCGTTCTCACGCAGACGCATCTCGCCGACCGTCTGCCCGCGACGGAGGCCGAGGTCGTGCGGCTCGACGGCGACGCGCACAAGTTCGCCGCCGAGAGCGAAGCGAACCCGCGAAGCGGAGCGACGGCCGACAACTTGCTCTACGTGATTTACACGTCGGGTTCGACGGGCAGACCGAAAGGCATCGCGATGCCGCATCGCCCGCTCGTCAATTTGCTCACTTGGGTCGGCCGCCATCACGACCTGCCCGAGGGCGCGCGAACTTTGCAGTTTGCCTCGCTCAGCTTCGACGTTTCCTTCGAGGACATCTTCTCGACGCTGTTGACGGGCGGGACGCTGGTCGTCGTCCCAGACGAAGTGCGAAACGACCTCCTCGCCCTGCCGCGAGTGCTATCCGAAAAAGAGATTAACCGCGTCATTCTCTCCCCGGCCGCCTTGCAACAGGTGGCCGAGGCCGCCACGCGGCGAGAGTCGCCCCTCGCGTCTCTGCGGAGAGTGGTCGTCAGCGGCGAGCAGTTACAAATCACCGAAGCGATAACCAAACTCTTCGACGGCCTCGAAGACGCCACCCTTCGCAACGAGTACGGGCCTGCGGAGACGCACGTCGTAACTGCTCTCACGCTCGCGCAGCCCGCGCGCGAGTGGCCGCCGCGCCCCGCAATCGGGCGTCCCGTCGACAACGCGGAAATCTTCATCCTCGACAAGAACTCGCAGCCCACGCCCGTCGGCGTGCCCGGCGAACTCTACATTGGCGGCGACGCGCTCGCGCGCGGCTACATGGGGCGGCCCGACCTGACGGCCGAACGCTTCGTCCCCGACCCGTTCTCGAACGCGCCCGGCGCGCGTGTCTATCGCACGGGCGACCTCGCGCGCTGGCGCGCCGACGGACAACTCGAATACCTCGGACGCATCGACGACCAAGTCAAGATTCGCGGTTTCCGCGTCGAGCTCGGAGAGATAGAGGCTGTGCTCGCGCAGCACCCGTCCGTCCACGAAGTCGTCGTCATGGCGCGAAGCGACCAGCCCGGCGACTTGCGCCTGGTCGCGTATGTCGCGAGCGGCAACCTCAGCGCGCAGCTCGCGTCGGAGCTTCGCAACTACTCGCGCGAGCGCCTGCCCGACTACATGATTCCGTCGCACTTCGTCCTGCTCGACCGTCTGCCGCTCACGCCCAACGGCAAGGTCGACCGCCGCGCGTTGCCCGCGCCCGACCTCTCGCGCGCGAGCGTCGCGCAGGAGTACGAAGCCCCGCGCACGGCCGTCGAGGAGTTGGTCGCCGGACTGTGGTCTGAAGTCTTGGGCATCAAGCGCGTCGGCGTCGAGGACAGCTTCTTCGACGTGGGCGGCCACTCACTCTTAGCCACGCAGCTCGTCTCGCGCCTGCGCGACTCGTTCGGCGTCGAGATTCCCTTGCGCCGCCTGTTTGAAGCGCCGACGGTGAGAGGCATCGCGGCCGCCATCGAAGACCAACTGAAGGGCGGCGCAATCGAACAGCCGCCGCCGATTACGCGCGCGCCGAGAGAAGAGCCTTTGCCGCTCTCCTTCGCGCAGCAGCGCCTCTGGTTTCTGCATCAGCTCGAACCCGACGCGGCGGTCTATAACATCCCCGTCGCGGTGCGACTCACGGGCGAGTTGAACGTCGCCGCGCTCGAATGGACGCTCGGCGAAATCATGCGACGGCACGAAGCCCTGCGGACGACGTTCGCCGACAACGCTTCCGGGCCGGTGCAGGTCATCGCCGACTCTGTGCGTCCGCAGCTCTCGGTCACAGACCTCCGCGACCTTCCCGAAGACGAGCGCGAGCGTGAAGCGCAGCGGCTCGCAGAGGCCGAGGCGCGCCGCCCCTTCGACCTCTCGCGCGGGCCGCTCGTGCGCGCGAGCCTCCTGCGTCTCGAAGACACGAAGCACGCGCTCCTCTTCACAATGCACCACATCGTCTCCGATGGCTGGTCGATGGGCGTGCTCATCCGAGAAGTCACGGCACTCTACGCGGCCTACGTCGCCGGTCAGCCGTCGCCCCTGCCGGAGCTGCCCGTGCAGTACGCGGACTTCGCCGTCTGGCAGCGTCAATATCTGTCCGGCGAAGTGCTAGATGAACAACTCTCGTACTGGAAACAAAAACTGGCGGGCGCGCCGCCCGTGCTGGAACTCCCGACCGACCGACCGCGCCCGGCGGTTCACAGCCTGCGCGGCGAAAAGCAAATCTTCAACTTCCAGTATGAACTGCTTGAGCAACTCGGCGACTTGAGCCGACGCGAAGGCGTCACGCTCTACATGGTGTTGCTCGCCGCCTTCCAGACGCTACTCTCGCGCTACAGCGGACAAGAGGACATCGTCGTCGGCTCGCCGATTGCGGGCCGTAACCGCGCCGAGACGGAAAGTCTCATCGGTTTCTTCGTCAACACGCTGGCGATGCGTACAGACTTGTCGGGCGACCCGACTTTCACGGAACTGCTCGGGCGCGTGCGCGAGACGAGTCTGGGCGCATACGCGCATCAGGACGTGCCGTTCGAGAAACTCGTCGAGGAGCTTCAGCCCGAAAGGGACATGAGCCACGCGCCGATATTTCAGGTCGCTCTGACGCTTCAGAACGTCCCGATGGAGGAGGCGTCGTTCGGCGGGTTGACGCTCACACACATGGCGGTCGAGATGGGCACGGCCATGTTCGACTTCCGCATCTGGTTGCGCGAATGGGATGAGGGCCTCGGCGGCCACATCGAATACAACACAGACCTCTTCGACGCCGCGACCATGCGGAGGCTCATCGAACACTTCGGCCGCCTGCTCCGCGCCGCCGCCGAAGACCCTTCGAGGCGTCTTTCGGAGTTGCCGCTCGTCGGCGAAGAGGAGCGGCGGAAGATGCTCGTCGATTGGAACTCGACGGCGACCGACTACCCGCGCGACGCGACGATTCACCGTCTGTTCGAGCAGCAAGTGGAGCAGACGCCGGACGCGACGGCCGTCGTCTTCGGCGACGAGCAACTGACATACGCGGAGCTCAACCGGCGCGCGAACAAGCTGGCTCATTACCTGCGCGGCCTCGGCGTCGGCCCGGAGGTTTGCGTCGGCCTGTGCGTCGAGCGTTCAATCGAGATGGTCGTCGGACTGCTCGGCATCCTCAAAGCGGGCGGCGCGTACCTGCCGATTGACGCCGATTATCCGCTCGAACGCATCACCTTCATGCTCGAAGAGGCGGGCGTCCCCGTGCTACTGACGCAGGAACGTCTGCTCGACGAGCTGCCGGCGCACTGGGCGCACGTTCTCTGTCTCGACACGGAGTGGCAACAGGTCGAGGGCGAGAGTGAGGAGAACCCCGAGGCGGAGGCGGACGCCGAAAACCTCGCGTACGTCATTTACACCTCCGGCTCGACCGGAAGACCGAAGGGCGTCGGCGTCGTGCATCGCAACGTCGTGCGGCTGGTGAAGGAGAACTATTTCGCCAGCTTCGCGCCCGAAGAGGTCTTCCTCCAACTCGCCTCCGTCTCTTTCGACGCCTCGACGTTCGAGGTCTGGGGCAGCCTGCTGAACGGCGCGCGTCTCGTCGTCGCCCCGGCCGACGCCCTCTCGCTCGAAGAGCTGGGACGTTTCGTGCGCGAGCGGGGCGTGACGACGATGTGGCTGACGGCCGGTCTGTTTCATCAGATGGCCGACGGCCACCTCGCAGACCTGCGCGGCCTGCGCCAACTGCTCGCGGGCGGCGACGTCCTCTCCGTGCCGCACGTCGGGCGCGCTCTGCGCGAGCTTCCCGGCTGCCGACTGATTAACGGCTACGGCCCGACCGAGAGCACGACCTTCGCCTGCACGCACGCCATCGCAGACGAAGGCGAGCTCGCCGCGACCGTCCCCATCGGCCGCCCCATCGCCAACACGACCGTCTATCTTCTGGACGCGCGGATGGAGCCCGTGCCCGTCGGCGTCTGGGGCGAGCTATACATCGGCGGCGACGGACTCGCGCGCGGCTATCTGAAACGCCCCCGCCTGACGGCCGAGCGTTTCATCCCCGACCCGTTCTCGACCGCGCCGGGCGCGCGTTTGTATCGGACGGGCGACGTGGCCCGCTACCTCGAAGACGGGCGGATAGAGTTTCAGGGGCGGCGCGACCAGCAGGTGAAGGTGCGCGGCTTCCGCATCGAGTTGGGCGAAATCGAGGCCGTCCTCTTGCAGCACCGCGCGGTGCGCGAGGCGGCCGTCGTCGCGCGGCAAGGGCACGAAGCGGGCGGCGACAAGCTGCTCGCGGCCTACCTCGTCTACGACGCGGACGCACCCGTGCCGAACGCGAGCGAGCTGCACCGCTTCGTCCGCGAGCGCCTGCCCGACTACATGATTCCGTCGCACTTCATCACACTCGACGCGCTGCCGCTCACGCCCAACGGAAAAGTTGACCGGCGCGCGCTGCCCGCGCCCGACCTTTCGCGGCCGGAGCAGGAGACCGACTACGTCGCCCCGCGCAACGAGCTCGAAGAGACACTAGCCGGGGTCTGGGCCGAGGTGCTTGAGGTCGAGCGCGTCGGCGTCAATGACGACTTCTTCGAGTTGGGCGGGCATTCGCTTCTGGCGACGCAGGTGATTTCGCGCGTGCGCGGCTTGTTCGGCGTCGAGCTACCGCTGCGCTGCATGTTCGAGTCGCCGACCATCGCCGAGATGAGTGTCGCACTCGCCGAAGAGTTGGGCGCGCGGGAGAGCGAGCCGCAGGCGGCGACGATTGAACGAGTCGCGCGCGGCGGCGCGCTGCCGCTCTCGTTCTCGCAACAGCGACTCTGGTTCCTCGATCAGTTCGAGCCGGGGCTGGCCGTCTACAACATCCCGATGGCCGTGCGCCTGCGTGGACGACTCGACCTCCCCGCGCTCGAACAGACGGTCAACGAGATTGTGCGCCGCCACGAGGCTCTGCGGACGACGTTCGCCGTCGCGGGCGGCGAGCCGACGCAGGTCATCGCCCAGTCGCTCTCGCTCCCGCTTCCGGTCGTAGACCTGACGGAGTTGGCGGAAGAGGCGCGCGCGTCAGAGGTCGAGCGTCTGAGCGCCGAGGAGGCGCGCGAGCCTTTCGACCTCTCGACCGGGCCTCTGCTCAGGATGAAGCTCTTGCGTCTCGCCGAGACGGAGCACGTTTTGCTCTTCACGATTCACCACATCGTCGGCGACAACTGGTCTCTGAACGTGCTCGTCCGCGAAGTCGCGACGCTTTACGAAGCGTTCCGAGAGGGTCGGCCGTCGCCGCTCGCAGAGCTGCCGGTTCAGTACGCCGACTACGCGGCGTGGCAACGCGAGTACCTATCGGGCGAAGTGCTCGAAGGGCAGCTCGACTACTGGCGTGAGCAGCTTCGCGAAGTGCCAGTGCTTGAGCTTCCGACCGACCGGCCGCGCCCCGTCGTGCAGACGTTCGAGGGGACGACCGAGCTGTTCAGGTTAGAGCCGAGCCTCGCGCAGTCTTTGCACGCCCTCGGCCGCCGCGAGGATGTCACGCTCTACATGACTCTGCTCGCGGCCTTCCAAGTCCTGCTCTCGCGCTACAGTGGGCAGAAGGACATCGTCGTCGGCTCGGCAATCGCAAACCGCAACCGCGCGGAGACGGAAAGCCTCATCGGCTTCTTCGTCAACACGCTCGCGATGCGGACGGACTTGTCCGGCGACCCGACTTTCACGGACTTGCTCGGGCGCGTGCGCGAGGTGGCGCTCGGCGCATACGCGCATCAGGACGTGCCTTTCGAGAAGCTGGTCGAGGAGCTGCAAACCGAAAGAGACATGAGCCACGCGCCGCTCTTTCAGGTGGCGTTCGCCCTGCAAAACGCGCCGGGCGGAAGGTTCGATTTGCCGGGCCTCGCGCTCGAATACGTGCCGACCGACAGCGGGACGGCGCACTTCGACCTGACGCTTCTACTGACCGAGTCGGACGCGGGGCTGTGGGGCTACCTCGAATACAACACCGCCCTCTTCGACGCCTCGACGATGCGCCGCTTCGTCAAACACTTCGCGAACTTGCTCGAAGGCATCGCCGCCGACCCCGCGCGCAGACTCTCCGAGTTGCCGCTCGTCGGAGAAGACGAGCAGCGGCAACTGCTCATCGGGTGGAACGAGACGGCGAGCGATTACCCGCGCGACAAAGCGATTCATCAGTTGTTCGAGCAGCAAGTCGAGCGCGCGCCCGACGCCGTGGCCGTCGTCTTCGGCGACGAGCAGTTGACCTACGCCGAGCTAAACGGCCGCGCCAACCGGCTCGCACATTTCTTGCGGAAGTCGGGCGTCGGGCCGGAGACGAGAGTCGGCATCTGCGTCGAGCGTTCGGCCGAGATGGTCGTCGGGCTGTTGGGCATCCTCAAGGCGGGCGGCTGTTACGTCCCGCTCGACCCGACCCACCCCGCGCCTCGCCTCGCCTTCATGATTGAAGACGCGGCCGTGCCGGTGCTCCTGACGCAGGAGCGTCTCGCCGACTCGCTTCCGCAGTACGACGGACAGACCGTGCGTCTCGACGCCGACTGGGACTCGATTGAGCGAGAGAGTTCCGAGAATCTCGACGCGGCGACGATGGGCGACCATCTGGCCTACATCATCTACACGTCGGGCACGACGGGGCAGCCGAAAGGAAGCTCGATTCCGCACCGCGCGGTCAATCGTCTGGTCGTCAACACCGATTACGTCCGCCTCGATGCGACAGACCGCGTCGCGCAGGTCTCTAACTCGTCGTTCGACGCGGCGACGTTTGAAATCTGGGGCGCGCTCCTTAACGGGGCCGCGCTCGTCGTCTTCACCAAAGACCTCGCGCTCTCGCCGCAGGAGTTCGCCGCGCAGTTGCGCGGGCAGCGAATCACGACGCTCTTCCTGACGACGGCGCTCTTCAACCTCTTGGCCGCGAAAGCGCCCGAAGCCTTCGCGGGGTTGCGTCACCTGCTCTTCGGCGGCGAGGCCGTCGACCCCGGCTGGGTCAGAGAGGTTTTTGAGAACGCGCCGCCGCAACGCCTGCTGCACGTCTACGGCCCGACGGAAAGCACGACTTATTCGACATGGCATCTCGTCGAAACGGTCGCGCACGGTGCGACGACCGTGCCCATCGGCCGCGCCATCGCGAACACGGAAATTTACGTCCTCGACGAGGGGATGCGGCCCGTGCCCGTCGGCGTCCCCGGCGAGCTATACATCGGCGGCGACGGCCTCGCGCGCAACTATCACCAGCGACCCGCGCAGACCGCCGAGCGTTTCGTCCCGCACCCCTTCGCCTCCGCGCCCGGCGAGCGGCTCTACCGCACGGGCGACGTCGTGCGCTGGCGCGAAGGCGGGCACATCGAGTTCCTCGGCCGTCGCGACCAGCAGGTCAAGGTCAGGGGCTTCCGCATCGAGTTGGGCGAGATAGAGGCGGTGCTCGCGCAGCACCCGTCCGTCCGCGAAGTCGTCGTCACGGCGCAGGGCGAGAGCGCAGAAAAACGCCTCGTCGCTTACGTGGTCGGACAGACAGTCACGTCGCCGACGGCCGTCGCGCCGGGTCACATGACGGCGGCCGCCCCGGCGCGCGTCTCGCTCGTCGCCGAGCTGCGAAGCTACGTACGCGAGCGTCTGCCCGACTACATGATGCCGTCAAACTTCGTCACGCTCGACGCGCTGCCGCTCACGCCGAACGGAAAAGTTGACCGGCGCGCGCTGCCCGCGCCCGACATGTCAGGCGCGGAGTTTGAGCAGGACTACGTCGCGCCGCGCACGGGGATTGAAGAGTTGGTCGCGGGCGTGTGGTCGGAAATCTTAGGGCTGGAGAGGGTCGGCGTCGAGGACAACTTCTTTGAGCTGGGCGGCCACTCGCTCTTGGCGACGCAGTTGGCTTCACGCCTGCGCGAGTCGTTCGGCGTCGAGATACCTCTGCGGCGTCTGTTCGAGACGCCGACGGTCAGGGGCGTGGCGGCGGCCGTCGAGGAAGGGTTGAAGGGCGAGCGGGGCGAGCGCGTGCCGCCGATTGAACGGGCGACGAGGGAAGAGCCTTTGCCGCTTTCGTTCGCGCAGCAGCGACTCTGGTTCTTCGAGCAGTTGGAGCCGGGGACGAACGCTTATAACGTCCCCATCGCGCTGCGACTGCGAGGCGAGTTGGACGTCGCGGCGCTCGAACGGACGCTCAACGAAATCACGCGCCGCCACGAAGCCCTGCGGACGACCTTCTCGGTCTTCGAGGGCGAGCCCGTGCAAATCATCGCCGACTCTTTGGAACTGCCGCTGCCGGTCACAGACCTCCGACACCTGCCCGATGCCGAGCGCGAGGCCGAAGCCGAGAGATTGATAGCGGAGGACGCGCGCGAGCCTTTCGATTTGACGCGCGGCCCGCTCCTGCGCGCGAGCCTCTTGCGACTCGAAGACGCGGAGCACGCGCTCCTCTTCACGATGCACCACATCGTCTCCGACGGTTGGTCGATGGGAGTCCTCGTCCGAGAAGTAGCGACGCTCTATGCGGCCTTCGTGCAGAACCAGCCGTCGCCTCTGCCGGAACTGTCCGTGCAATACGCCGACTTCGCCGTCTGGCAACGTGAATACTTGTCGGGCGAAGTGCTTGAAGAACAACTCGCGTATTGGAAACAACAACTCGCGGGCGCGCCGCCCGTGTTGGAACTCCCGACCGACCGGCCGCGCCCCGCCGTCCGCAGCCTGCGAGGAGCGGTACACAGCGTCGAGCTGCCCGAAAATCTGACGGCGGAACTCAAGGCGCTCAGCCAGCGTGAAGGCGTGACGCTTTACATGACGCTGCTCGCAGCCTTCCAACTTTTACTGGCGCGCTACAGCGGGCAGGAGGACGTCGTCGTCGGCTCGCCGATTGCGAACCGCAATCATGCCGAAACTGAAGACCTCATCGGCTTCTTCGTTAACACGCTCGCGATGCGCGCCGACCTGTCGGGCGACCCGACCTTCGTCGAGTTGCTGGGCCGCGTGCGCGAGACGAGTCTGGGCGCGTACGCGCATCAGGACGTGCCGTTCGAGAAACTCGTCGAAGAGTTGCAGCCAGAGCGCGACATGAGCCACGCGCCCATCTTCCAAGTAGTGTTGGCGCTTCAGAATTCGCCGGGCGGAAGGCTTGAGCTGCCGGGCCTCGCGCTCGAATACATGCCGACCGACATCGGCACCATCAGGTTCGACCTCACGCTGCTCATGAACGAAGCAGAGGACGGGCTGGCGGGCGTTTTGAGATATAACCCGGACTTGTTCGACGCCTCGACCATCGAGCGACTCGTCGGACACTGGCAACAGCTCTTGCGCGGCGTCGTGCTAGACCCGCACAGTCGCCTGTCCGAGTTGCCTCTGTTGACCGAGGACGAGCGGCAACGTTTGCTCGTCGAGTGGAACGCGACGGCGCGCGAATACGAGAGAGACAAGTGCGTCCACGAACTCTTCGAGGCGCAGGCCGCGCGCACGCCCGACGCGACGGCGCTCGTCTTTGAAGACGTGCGGCTCACCTACGCCGAGCTTAACGGCCGCGCCAACAAACTCGCTCACTACCTCAGGCGCGCGGGCGTCGGCCCGGAGACGATTGTCGGCGTCTGCATGGAGAACTCGCCGGAGATGATCGTCGCGCTCTTCGCCGTGCTCAAGGCGGGCGGCGCGTACGTCGGCCCCGACCCGTCGCTCCCGGCCGAGCGACTCGCCTACATGCTCGAAGACTCGCGCGTGCGCCTGATTCTCACGCAGGAGCGTCTGCGCGAACGTTTGCCGCTAGACGAGGCCGAGGTCATCAGCGTTGACGAGGAGTGGGAGAGCATCGAGCGCGAGAGCGACGAAAATCCGTCGGCCGTTGTGACGCCCGACAACCTCGCCTACGTCATCTACACGTCGGGCTCGACGGGACGGCCGAAGGGCGTGGTCGGCGAACACCGACAGCTTCTCCACTACCTGAACGGCATTCTCGAACGGCTCGAAATGAAGCCCGGCGCGAGCTTCAGCTTCACGATGCACCAGACGCTCGCCGTCGACGCGCCGATTACGTTCCTCTTCGCCTCGCTCACGACGGGCGGCGTCCTCCACCTGCTCACGCAGCAGCGCGCCGCCGACCCCGACGCGCTCGGTCGTTATTTCAGCGAGCACGGCATCGACTACTTCAAGGTCGCGCCGTCGCATCTGGCCGCGCTGCAAGCCTCGCCGCATCCCGAACGTGTCTTGCCGCGCCGCCTACTGATGGTCGGCGGCGAAGCCTCACACTGGGATTGGGCCGAGAGGGCGTGCCAGCTCGCGCCCGACTGTGTCGTCCTCAACCACTACGGCCCGACCGAGACGACCGTCGGCGTGCTCACCTACCGCGTCGACGAGCGCCCCGCGAATTATCACTCGCCGGTGCTGCCGCTCGGCCGCCCCATCGGCGACACGGAGATTTACATTCTCGACCGCCACCTGCGCCCCGTCCCCGTGGGAGTCGTCGGGGAGATTTACATCGGCGGCGGAGGTCTTTCGCGCGGCTACCTCGGCCGTCCCGACGTGACGGCCGAGCGTTTCATCCCCGACCCGTTCGGCTCGCGCCCCGGCGCGCGTCTCTACCGGACGGGGGATTTGGCGCGCTACCTCGCCGACGGTAACGTCGAGTTCCTCGGACGCATCGACCATCAGGTGAAGATTCGCGCCTTCCGCGTGGAGCTAGGCGAGATTGAGACTGCGCTCGGCGACCACCCGTCGGTGCAGACGGCGGTCGTCGCGGCGCGCGAGGTGTCGCCCGGCGACACGCGGCTCGCGGCCTACGTCGTCTTTAAGCCCGGCGCTTCGGAGAGCGCCGAAGAGCTGCGCGACTTCCTGCGGCGGACGCTGCCCGACTACATGGTGCCGTCCTCCTTCGTCATGTTGGAAGATTTGCCGCGCACCCCGCAGGGCAAAGTTGACCGCCAGCGTCTGCCCGCGCCCGAGCATTCACGAGACGACGCGCGGGCCGAGTACGTCGCGCCTTCGACGCCGGAAGAGACCGAGGTCGCAAACATCTTCTCGGAGCTGCTCAAGGTCGACGCGGTCGGGCGCGACGACGACTTCTTCGAGCTTGGCGGCCACTCGCTTCTGGCGACGCAGCTCGTCTCGCGGTTGCGCGAACTCTTCCGCATCGAGCTTCCGCTGCGCCGCATCTTCGAGACGCCGACCGTGGGCGGGTTGGCCGAGGCCGTCGTCGAGTGCCGCGCGCAGTCGTCGGCCGAGGACGTGCCGCAAATCGAGGCGCTGCCGCGCGGCGATAGAGACTTGGCCGAGCTGCTCGCCGAGATGGAAGGACTCTCCGAAGACGAAGTCAGGGCCTTGCTCGACGACGAGATGCAGGTCAAC
>DASUNL010000113.1:0-5007 GCA_036277175.1 Pyrinomonadaceae bacterium
GACGGCCGACGCGACTTGATTTCGCACGACTCGGTTTTCGCACGTCTCGCTCTCGCAAGACATGATTTCCGGCTCTCATAACGTCCCTTTTCATTCCGACAGAAGATGACCTCGACCGACTACCGCCTCATCAACGACACCGCCGAAGTGAGCGCCGCGTGCGAACGGCTCGCGCAGAACGCCGCTCTCGGCTTCGACACCGAGACGACCGACCTCGACCCGTACAAAGGCCGTCTCCGGCTCGTGCAACTGGCCGCGCCCGACGGCGTCGTCGTCTTCGACCTCGACCGCCTCGCGCCCGGCGGCGACGCCGACAAGGTGGAGGCGCTCGCGCCGCTGCGACGCCTGCTCGCCTCGAAGACGCCGGTCAAGGTAGCGCACAACACGAAGTTCGACGCCAAGTGGGTGCGACGGCACTTGGGCGTCGAGCTCAATGACGATTTCGACTCGCGCCAGAACGGCAACGGCGGCGAGCGCGTCGAGCGCGCCGGACTCTTCGACACCCTGCTCGCCAGCCAGATCGTCTCGGCCGGCGAGCCCGAAGACCGTCACAGCCTCGCCTCGGTCGCCGAGCGTTACTTGGGCGAGGCGCTCGACAAGTCGCAGCAGGTGAGCGACTGGGGCGGGGAACTCTCCGAAGCGCAGCTCGCCTACGCGGCGCGCGACGCGGAAGTCCTGCTGCCTTTGCGCGACAAGCTGATTGAACAACTGCGCGCCAACGCCTTGGGTCGCTGCGCGCAACTTGAGTTCGAGTGCGTCGCGCCGGTGGCGGCGATGGAGTTGGCGGGCATCTTCCTCGACAAGGAGCGTTGGCGCGAACAACTCGCCATCGTCGAGAAGAAGCGCGAACAGTTGGCCGAAGAGTTGCAGAAGGAGCTGGCCGAGGAGTCGCCGCAGCAATCCTTCTTCGGCCCCACGCGCATGGACATTAACCTCGACTCGCACGTCCAGTTGACGAAGGCGCTCACGCGCCTCGGCGTCCCCGTCCCCGACTCGACGCGCAACTGGAAGCTTCAGCCGCTCGCCAACCAATACCCCATCGTCGCCAAACTCCTCGACTACCGCACCGTCCAGAAGGCTTTGACGAGCTACGGCGAAAACATCCTCCGCGAAATCAGCCCCGCCACCGGCCGCATCCACGCCAACTTCCATCAAATCGGCGCGCCCACCGGCCGTTTCGCATGCACCAATCCGAACGTACAACAGGTGCCGCACTCGATTGAGTACCGGCGGTGCTTCCGCGCGCCGGGCGAGAACCGGAAGCTCGTCATCGCCGACTACTCGCAAATCGAGTTGCGCATCCTCGCCGACTTCACGGGCGACCAAGGCTTCATCGATGCGTTCAACTCGGGCGCGGACTTGCACCGCGTGACGGCCGCGCAGGTCTTCGCCGTCGCGCTCGAAGCGGTGACGAAGGAGCAGAGAGACTTCGCCAAGCGTCTCAACTTCGGCGTCGTCTACGGCATCGGCGCGCAACGCTTCGCGATGATGACGGGCCTCTCGCAGACCGAGGCCGAAGACATCCTGCGCCGCTACTTCGCGACCTACCGCGCGCTCGACACGTGGCTGCGCGAGGCGGCCAACAAGGCCGTCCGCGAGCGCACCGCCCCGCGCACCGTCGCCGGCCGACTCTTCCGCTTCAACTTCGATCCCGAAGACCGCCAAGCCGCCTCCCTCGCCCAACGCAACGGCAAAAATTCACCCATTCAGGGCAGCTCGGCCGACATCATCAAGCGTGCGCTGCGGATTTTGCACGACGAGCTGAAGGGAACGAGCGCGTGCGTGGTCAACGTGGTGCATGATGAGATAGTGGTGGAGACCGATGCGGCGCAGGCGGAGGAGACGGCGAAGGTGGTCGAGGACGCGATGTGCCGGGCCGGCCAAGAGTACGTCAAAAAAGTCCCCGTCAAAGTCGAGTCGGTCGTCGCCGACGAGTGGGTCAAGTAATAGTGACGAGTGACGAGTGACGAGCAAGCGTTCAGCCGTCAGCGGTCAGCACTCAGCTTTCGGGAAGTTTTAAGCTGAGTGCTGAAAGCTGATTGCTGACAGCTTTCCCGTCACTCGTCACTGTTTTTGAAGATTCGTCGTTCGAGGGCGGCGAAGCGTGGGGAGGGGCGCAGGGGGTCGAGGATGGGTTCGACGCGCAGGAAGGCGAGGAAGCCGGGGCGCTCTTCGTAGGAGCGTTCGAGTTGGGTGAGCGCCTCTTCGTGTTGACCGAGGCCGAGGTGGACGAGCGCGAGGTAGTAGGCTGAGACGTAACGCTCGCGCGCGACAGTTTGAAGCTCCGAGAGTATGGCGCGCGCCTCTTCGTCGCGCCCGGCGAGGCCGTAGACGTAGCCGAGGTGCGACTTGAAGGTGAGGCCGCCGCCCGAATGCTCGACCGCCTCCGTCAGTGAAGCGACCGCGCGCTCGTGCTCGCCTTGGAGGGCGTAGGCCAGCCCCATGCTCCAGTGCGCGAAGATGAAGCGCGGGTCGAGTTCGAGGGCCTTGCGGCTTTCGGCGACGGCCTCCGCGTAGCGGCGCGCGAAGTGGTGTCCCCAAGCGAGGCTGACGTGCGCGAAGAGCGAGAGCGGGTCGGCCTCGTGCGCACGTCGGCAGGCGCGCTCGGCGCGCTCGTGGCGTCCGACGGCCTTGTAGTAGAAGCTCAACCCGTCGTGCGCGTTCGCGTAAGAGGGCTTCAGCTCGACGGCGCGGCGGAACTCGTGGCCCGCGCCTTCGAGGTCGTACTCGTAGAGCAGACGGTAGAAGCCGAGCGACGTGTGCGCTTCGGCGAGCGTGGGGTCGAGTTCGAGCGCGCGCAGGGCGGCGGCCTTTGCCATCGGGTAGAACTCGGTGGGCGGCTGCTCGCCGGTCGAGGAGGCGAGGAAGGCGTAGGCGTCGGCCAGTCCCGCGTAGGCGTCGGCGAAGGCGGGGTCAGTGTCAATCGCCTCGCGCAGAAGCTCGACGCCGCGCTTAATCCAGTCGGTCGTACGCTTGTTGATGAAGTAGCGGCCCTTCAAGTAGAGATGGTACGCGGCCGTGTTCTCGGTCTGCCGACGCCGCAGACGCTTCTTCTCCTCGCCGCTCAGGCGCAGCCGCAGCTTCTCGCTTATCTCGTGCGCGATGCGCTCCTGAAGGCGAAAGATGTCGTCCATCTCGTGACGGTACTGCTCGCCCCACACTTGCCGGCTCTGCTCCACGTCAATCAACTCGGCGCTCACGAGAAGCAGCTCGCCGTGAAGTTGCAGGCGACCGGCGAGCACGGCGCGGACGCCCAACTCGCGCCCGACCTCCTGCGGGTCGCGCCCCTTGTAGCGGAAGACCGTGGCGCGCGGCGTGACGCGCAGGCGTGGCAGTTGCGTGAGACTGTTGATGATGGCCTCGGTGATTCCCTCGGCCAAGTACTCGGCCTCGCTTGAGTGGGTCGTGCGGCCCGCGTCTTCGAGCGGGAGGACGGCCAGAGAGTCGATGACGCGCGAGCGCGACGTGCGTCGTCGCGCGGGCGTCGCGAGCGGCGCGGTTAGAGACGAGGAGGTGGCGTTCAGTGACGAAGAAGTGTTGGCCTCGCCCGTCGCGTGCAGAAGCTCGGTCGGCATCTCGCCGCTCGCCGCGCCGGGGAGTTTGACGAGCGTCTCGCGGTACTCGAAGAGCGGCGAGGAGTGACGAAGCAGGGCCGCGCCGTCCGCGCGGCAGAAGTTGAGCGCGTCGTCGGCGTAGGTTCGCTGGCAGGTGGGGCAGCGTTTCATGCTGAGAGATTCGCGTCGGTCGCGTCGCACCGAGTCGAGGATAGCAGACCTTGCGCCCGCGCATCACACGGCGCGGCCGCGCTTGACAGCCCGGCGGGGCTTTTCTAGTCTTGACCGCTTGCGGGGGCGCTTCACGAAAGCGCCCCTCACGACTTACGGGGCTTTGTGAATTTCCATTAAAGGCGGCCGAGAGCTAGAACGGCATGATAAAAGACGACATCATCAAACGCATCGAGACGGGCGAGGCGCGCGTCGGCGTCATCGGACTCGGCTACGTGGGCCTGCCGCTCGCCGCCGAGTTCGCGGGCAAGGGTCTGTTCGCCACCGGCTTCGAGGTCGACGAGCGGAAGGCCGAACAGATCAACGCGGGCGACTCCTACATCGGCGACGTGGCGGCGTCGGTCGTCCGTGAACTCGTCGCGACGAAACGCTTGCGCGCGACGACCGACTTCGACTACCTCGCCGACTGTGACTGCATCATCATCTGCGTCCCCACGCCCCTTCGCAAAACCAAAGAGCCGGACATCTCCTACATCCTCGCGGCGGCCGGCGAGATTCAGAAGCGCCTGCGACGTGGGCAGCTCGTCGTCCTCGAATCGACGACCTATCCGGGGACGACCGACGAGGTTCTGCTCCCGATGTTCGAGGAGACGGGCTTGAAGCTGGACGAAGACTTCCTGCTCGCCTTCTCGCCCGAACGTGTCGACCCCGGCAACCCGCAGTTTCAGACGCACAACATCCCGAAGGTCGTCGGCGGCTCGACGGACGACTCGACCGACGCGGCCGCCGCGCTCTACGGGCGCATCGTCGGGAGCGTCCACGCCGTCTCTTCGGCGCGCGTGGCCGAGGCGGCGAAGCTCCTTGAGAACACTTTCCGCGCCGTCAACATCGGGATGGCGAACGAGATGGCGCGGCTCTGCTACCACCTCGGCATAGACACTTGGGAGGTCATCCGCGCTGCCGCGACCAAGCCGTTCGGCTTCATGCCCTTCTACCCCGGCCCCGGCATCGGCGGCCACTGCATCCCCTTAGACCCGCACTACCTCTCTTGGAAGGCGCGCCAGCACGGCTTCGACTCGCGCTTCATCGGGCTGGCCGAGGAAGTCAACTCGCGCATGCCCGAGCACGTCGTCACGCTCGTCACCGACGGGCTCAACGACGAGCGCAAGGCTCTGAACGGCGCGCGCGTGCTCCTTCTCGGCGTCGCCTACAAGAAGGACGTCAACGACGTGCGCGAAAGTCCGGTGCTCTCCATCATTGACCGGCTGCGCGCGAAGGGCGC
>DASUNL010000114.1:0-3453 GCA_036277175.1 Pyrinomonadaceae bacterium
TGCCGGGAGCGCCCGCGGTCGATGAGAGCGAACTCATAACCGGCGGTGTGGTGTCCGCCCGAGCGGTTCGCGCGCGCGAGCGCGGAGCCGGTCAGTAGGCGGCAGAGGTCGTGCGTCGGGTTGTAGCCTTCCAACGCCTCGCACGCGACGTAGTCGAATTGCTCGCGCGCGAAGATGTCTGCGAACTCGGCGGCGAGGCGGACGAAGAAGTCCGTGTCCCCGCAGAGCATCGCGCGGTAGAGGTGCGCGTCCGTCCAGCGCCCGTAGAAGCTCCCGCGCGCCGCCCCCGCGCGCGCGAGCAAGTCGGTCGTCGCCTCCAGCTTCGGCTCGCCGCCCCGCCCCGACCCGTCCGTGATGACGAACACACGCGGTCGCGCCCGCTTCAGCCAGCCGTGCACGCAGAGTTCGTGGCCCGGATGTGCCGTGACGAGCGCCGCCCGCGCGTTACCCTCGAATGGTTTCCCTGTGTGCATGGTTCTCTTCGGGCGTGCGGCGAAACACCGGCCCCGTGCGCCGCTCGATTGACGTTGAGACGAGCGAGGGCTGACGCAGGCAGGTAAGCCGCTCCGCCGGATGAAGGATCGCAGGAATCAGATGTCTAAAGGCTTCGTAGAGCTTAGAGGTAGCTTTATGCTGGATGGAGTTTGGTTTGTCAAGAAAGGGTCAGGGCCGGCGTCACTGGCGCCGACAAAAACGGCGGGCCGGAGAAGTTCATCTATAAAAAAGGGAAAGGCGTCAGGCTCCCCCCTGAGCCTGACGCCTTTCGTCCGTGCAGCCGTCGCGGTTCTTAGTAACCGTTCCAGCCGTCGCGGTAGCCGTTCTCGAAGCCCTGACGGAAGTAACGCTGGTAGAGCGAGCGGTCGCCGAGGCGCGAGCTGTAGTCCTCGGTGGCCTTCTGGTAGTCGCCCTCGTCGCGGAAGTTATAGCGTTCGCCGCGGCTGCGATCCTTGCGGCCTTCCTCGATGCCGTTGTTGTAGCCGGCGTTCAGAGCCGTCTGACGGAGGTTGTCGTTGCCGTAGTAGCCGCCGCCGTAGTAGCCGTCGTCGCGTCGGTCTTCACGCCGCTCGCGGCGATCCTCGCGTCGGTCTTGACGACGCTCCCGGCGATTCTCGCGCCGCTCCTGCCGGCGCTCACGCCTGTCTTGGTTGCCCCACCAGCCGGTCTGAGCCTGCGTGGTCACGGCGAAGGCGGGCAGCATCAGCAATGCCGCGAACGCCGGAGCGAGCGCCTTCTTCAACATCTCACGAATCTTGCTAGTCATCTTTTATCTCCCCCTCATTCTCAACATTGCGATGCGTTTGATCGCCAACGCCGTAAGGATAAACAAGCCCCGTGCCGCGTCCGCGCGTGCGCGGAAGTGCCTGTAAAAACACGACTTCTCCGCGCGGACGGGAGGCGACTTACACGATACGGTGTGACCGCGTACCGTATTTGTGTGCGTTATGAATACAAACAGACGACTGATGCGCGGCGCTTGGACGAGGCTGTAAGGGAAAAGCAAAAAGGCAAAAGTGGAGAGCGCCATCGGCCCTCACACTCTTGCCTTTTACGTTTTTACTCTGTCCTTCGTCTCGTCAGAAACGCACGTTCTCGACGGGCGCGTCCGACTCGCACTCGGCGCACTTCTGGCCCTCCTCGTACCACTTGGCCTCGAACTCGACGAGCGAGAGGATGGGCACGGGGTCTTCGCCGGCCGTCTCGATTTTGTCGGGCGCGGAGGTGAAGCGGACGATGACGCCGCAGCCGATGACGCGCACGCCCATCCCGCGCAGAAGTTCGACCGTCTCCATCAAAGCGCCGCCCGTCCGCGTGATGTCGTCGACGATGACGCACGGGTTAATCTCGCCCTGATTGACGTACTGTCGGAACATGCGCTTGCCTTCCTCGCGCTCGGCCCAGTAAATCTGCTCGGCGCTCAGGGCCTCGCGGACGCCGAAGGCGACGGGGATGCCGCCCGGACTCGGGCTGATGATGGAGACTTTCGGCAGCGCGCTCGAAACGTCTTTCTCGCCGCGAAACTTGCGCGAGAGCGCGACGGCGAGCACGCGCGCCGTGTCGTAGTAGCGGAAGGCGAGCGGCATCTGGAAGTAGTGCGGCGTGTGGCGGCCCGTCGGGTAGACGAAGTGCCCCTCGCGGTACGCGCCCGTGCGCTTCAGGATGTTCATCACCTCTTCCTGCGACGGGATGAGCTTCGGCATCATGGTCGTTCGGTCTCCATTGAAGATAAGGTTTTAGGTTGCGGCCGACAGCATATCATTACTCGCGCCGCTTTGCGCTAGTCTCCCCGCGCGAGCGCGCGCTCGATGAGCCGGCGCTGGTCGTCGCCCAACTCTTCGGGGAACTCCCCGCGCGCGAACCATGCGGCGCGCGTGACCTCGAAGCTCTCGCGCACGGCGAGGGCCGACGAGTCCGCGCGGCAGCGGAAGATGACCTCGACCTGCTGCGGCCGACGGTGAGTGCGCACGAACGCGAGCCGCGCGCAGTCGAGTTCCATCCCGACCTCCTCGCGCAACTCTCTTCGCAGAGCCTCCTCGGGGCTTTCGCCCTTGGCAAGAAAACCTCCGGGGATGCCCCAGCCGCTTCCCTTTCGGAAGTTGTGTTGGAGCAGAAGGACGCGGCCGCGCTCGTCCTCGACGACCGCGCCGGCCGTCACCGTGAAGCGCGGCTGCGCGAGCCACACGCCCGCCCGCAACACGCGACGCGGCATGCGCCTCCAAACCTTCCCCAGAAAGTCCTTCCACATCGGTCGCCAGCATACAACATCCGGCGCGACGGCGTTCGCCCCGCGTCGCGCGCGTGAAGTTGTTGACGCCCCCGCGAGCTTCTGCGTAAGATGCGGGCCGAAGTCTTTTTACGAAATTACACCCGGAGAGCGGAGCTAAAAAGAGGATGTCCACGGACGCGAGCGAGACGAAGAGTGCGGAGACGACGGCTGGCGCGAGCCCGACGGCGAAGGAAGCGCCGACCGAGCAGCAGGTGTCGCGTCCGGGCGTGCCCAAGCGGGTCGCGCCCGGCCAGACCGTCTGCAACGAGAAGAACGAGAAGGGCAAGCTCTGCAACGGACACCTCAAGCAGATGCAGACGGCCGACTCGTCGGACGTGCACCTGCGCGGCGACGACGCGCTGCACAAGTGTCAGACCTGCGGCGCGCTCTACACAGGCCCGCCGCAGGGGCACGTCCGCGACACGCGCAAGCAGAAACGTTTCGTCGAGCGCGACCTCGCCGCCATCCTCCGCGCCGCCGGGGGCACGCTCCCGGCCTACGCCTACCCGAACCCGAAGTTTCCCGACAACACCGACGCTATCACCACCATCCGCCCCGACAAGGACGTGAAGGCTTCGGCGTCGCAGTCTAAACGCATCATGCCGACCGTTCAGTCCGTCACCACTCCCGCCGTCGTCTCGAATGCGACGCCCGCAGTCGTGTCGGAGACGACGCCCGCCGTCGTCTCC
>DASUNL010000115.1:0-5280 GCA_036277175.1 Pyrinomonadaceae bacterium
ATCGACGCACCCGCCAACGTCTCTTAAAACCGCGAGCGTGTTACTCGGCGCACTCGTCGCCGCGCCGCCCTCCGCGCAATTCGCGCCGCCGTAGCCCACGAAATCAACTACGCCTACGCCGAGCGGGCAAGTGCCGGCGAGCACGTTTGTCGAATTGACGAGCGCGACCTTGCCAGAAGTTGCGGACATGCTCGTGCTGCCCGTCGCGTCCGGCGCGGGCAGCGCATCCGTGCCTCCGCTCCCGGCGGCGAGTTGGACGAGATAGTACTGCCCCGGCGCGACCGAGCCCGAGAGCGGTGTCGTCTGCCAAGAGCCACTCGTCGCGCCCGCGTACTGCACAGACCATCCCGCCAAATCCACCGCCGCCGCGCCGCGATTGAATAGCTCGACAAAGTCGTTCTTATACTTCGCGCCGGAGTTCCCGCCGCCGCCGTAAACCTGACTGATGACGACCGTACTACTCGACGGCGTCGGCGAAGGCGACGGCGCGGGCGTCGGACTCGGCGTCGGCTCAGGAGTCGGGGTCGGTTCGGGTGTGGGAGACGGCGAAGGCGAAGGTGACGGCGAGGGCGTCGGCGACGGCAATGGCGAAGGTGTTGGCGAAGGTGACGGAGTTGGCGTCGGCGAAGGCGTTGGCGTCGGCGCGGGCAAGCCGCTCAAGTTTTGCGGGTCGCTCGGCGCGCGGTGTTGGAAGTCGCTCGCGTTGTCGCCGGTGTCGCGCAGACTCCCCGCCGCATCGCCCGCCTTCCGCTCGTAGCTTTGATTCGTGCTGCCGGAGAGCGGCGCGAGCGTTGCGCCCTCCTTGAAGGCCGAGCCGGGGCTGAGTCCGACTTGGTCAACGATGGTGTCGTCGGCGAGCGTCAACGCGATGCCGCCGTCGTCGGTGACGCCGGAACTGTAACTCTGGTCGCCCGCGACGACGCCACTGTATCCGGCGGCATTGACGGCGAGGAAATGTCCGCCCGGCGCGAGCGTCGTGCCCGCGACAAACGTGAGGCGCACGCTCGTCGTCCCCGCCGCGTTCGAGCCTTTAATCTTCCAGCCGCCGATGTCGGCGGGCACAACGTCGTCGTTATAAATCTCTATGAACTCATCGCCCGCACCGCCGGGGCCGCGCGTGCGGAACTCGCTCAAGACGACGCGCGGGACGGGAGTCGGCGCGGGCGTCGGCGTCGGGTGCGGAGTCGGAGACGGCGAAGGCGTCGGCGAGGGAGTAGGTGAAGGTGTTGGAGTCGGCGAAGGTATGGGCGTGGGTGTCGGCGTCGGTGTCGGCGTTGGGGTCGGTGTCGGGGCGGGCAAGCCGCTGAGATTCCGAGGGTCGGAAGGGGCGCGCGGAAGGAAGTCGCGCGCGTTGTCCTGCGTGTCCTGAAGACCTTCGCCGTTCTCATCGGTCTTCCGCTCGTAGCTCTGGTCGGAACTTCCCGCGAGAGGCGCGAGCGTCGCGCCTTCTCGAAAGGCCGAGCCGTCGGCGAAGCCGACTTGATCGACGATTGCGTCGTCCGGGAGCGTGAGCGCCACGCCGCCGTTGTCGGCGATGCCGCTCGCGTAAGTTTGATCGCCCGCCGCCGAGCCGCGATAACCCGTCGCGTGGACGGCGAGGAAATGTTTGCCGGGCGGCAACGTCGTCCCCTCGGTGATGATGAGACGCACGCTCGTTGCGCCCGTCGCGCTCGACCCCTTCAGCTTCCAACCGCCGAGGTCAACACTCGCCACGCCGTCGTTATAAATCTCCACGAACTCGTCGCTCGCGCCGCCCGGCCCGCGCGTGCGTAGCTCGCTGATGCGCACACTGGGCGGGACGAAAGGCGTCGGTGACGGGGTAGGCGTCGGCGATGGAGTCGGCGTGGGAGTCGGAGTCGGGTTCGAGACCGTCATCGTCGCGCTCGCGTGTAAAGTCGTCGCTCCCGAAACGACGGTGGCCGTAATCTGACTCGTGCCTCCGAGCAGTGCGGCGACATTAGCCTTCGCCTCTTCGCCGGAAGGTGCGACGACGACCGACTCGACAAAGGCCACGCGCTCATCACTCGAAGCGAAGGCGAAGGAGGCCGAGTCAAAGGCGCGCCCGAATTGGTCGAAGGCACGCGCGACGAACTCCACCCTCTCGCCGACCGTCGCGCTCGCCGACACGGGGCTAAGGTCAACGCGCGCGAGCCTCGACGCGCGCAACGCGAAATGAGAGCCGTCCGCCTTCACGCCGGGCGAGAACTTGCGCGCCGAAGCGCCCTCGGCCGTCGTATGTCGGACGAAGCGTCCCGTCGCTTCGGGCGAGCGTGTGATGGATTGATTGACGGAGCTTCCGCCCAAGTCGTCATCCGGCGTGCCGTAGGAGACTTCGGCGACGAGGTCGCCGAAGGCGTCGCGCACGACGACGGTCAGCCCCGAGTTCGTGAGCGCGAGACCGGCCGTCGAAGTCTTCAACACCTGCGCGCCGCCGAAAGAGGGGTGCGCCGCATCGAACTCGCCGCCGCCGAAGACGACGAGCGCGTCGCCGGCCGGGATGCCCGCCCCTTCGGCGAAGACGTGTCTCGCGGTCTCGCGCGTGCCCGTCGGCGTCCGCGTCAGAATCTTCCAGCCAGACAGTTCGAGCCTCTGCGTCGAGGCGTTGACCAATTCGACGAACTCGTCGTCGGAGCCGTCGCGTCTGCCGTCGGCGTTCGCGTCGCCTGCGAGGCCGTCGGGCGGGTCGAAGAGGATTTCGTTGATGACGAGCGCGGGCGCGTCGATGTTGAGACGCGCGCTTGTCTGAAGCCCGGCCGCGCTCGCCGTGATGAGAACCGAGCCGGGGCGGAGCGCGCGCACGACGCCGCCCGCGTCCACGGTCGCGAGGCTCACGTCGCTCGAATGGAAGGCGACGGCGACGCCTTCAATCTCTTCGCCGAGCGCATCCGCGAGCGTCGCCGTGAAGCTTCGCGTCCCGCCGACGTTGACGGTCGAAGCGTCCGGCGAGATTGTGAGCGACGCGGGACGCGGCTGGCCTCCGCCGTCCGCGACGTTAATTGAGCTCGTGTTGCTCGCGCGTTCGTCCGCCGTGACGACGAGTCGCGCCGAGCCTTCGCCGCGCAGGCGCGACGAGAGCGCGACGTGAATCTGGTCGAGTCCCGGCAGGTCGGGCGAGGGCACGACGGCCTCGACGACGGCCGCGCGATTGTCAATCGTGACGCTCAGGCTCGCGGCGTTGCGAACGCCCGTCGCGAAGATAATCAGGCGACGCGGCAGCCCGCGCGCGTCAACGACCTCGAAGGGGCTTCTTTGCAGCGTCGCGTCGTCGAGGCTGACGGCCTCGCCGTCGCCCACGCCGTTGAGTGTGAAAATTCCCGGCGCGGCGCGGGCCACCGTCACACGTCCGCGCGTCTCGAAGCCGTCGTGGTTGCGCACGACGACCTCGGCCTCGCCCGCCTCCGTTTCGTCGGGAACGACGAAGTTAATCTGTCCGGGCGAGACGTAGAGGATGCGCGCCGCGCGTCCGTTGACGCTGAGCGACGTGCTGGTCTGCAAGTCAGAGAGCTTCCCATCAACGCCGCGCCGCGTCTCTTCTGTAGTGAGCGAGAGATTTTCGCCGGTCGCGATGGCGAGCGAGTCGGGGGCGACGGCGCGGCGCGCGACCGGCAGTCTGCGGAGCGATGCGGCGTTGAGAACTTCCAACTCTTCGGAGAAGGGCTGGCGTGGGCGTAGGTCGGCGACGAAAATCTCGGACGTGTTGGCGAACTCGTCGGCGACTTCCGACGAGGCGAGGACGCGCGGGAAGCTGAAGGCGACGCGCGAGCCTTCGTCGTCGAGCGAGGAGACGACTTCGGCGGTCGCTTCGGCCGGGGCGTCCGTAATTTGCGTGAGAGCGCGCGTAGGGAGGTCGTAGAGGAAAAGCTCTACGCCGCCGTCGGCGTTCGCGCGCGTGGGGTTACGGCGCGTGGCGAAGGCGACGCGCGAGCCGTCGCCGCTGATGGTCGCGTGGAGCGGAACGTCCGTCGCGCGCGAGGCGAGCGACGTAAGCTGTCGGACGCGCGCGTTGCGTCCGTCGTAGAGAAAAACTTGTGTGGAGTTCGCGTTGGTGTTGGCGGAGAAGACGACGCGCGTGCCGTCGTCGCTGATGGCGCGGCCGTAGGCAAGAGCGATGCTGTCGAACTTCTCGGCCGCGATGCGCTCGACGCCTGACGCGAGGTCGAGGAGCATGAGGTCGCTGGACGACGCGGCTGAGGTCGTGTCGGTGACGTTGCGGCGTATGAAGGCGACGTTGCGGCCGTCGCCGCCGAGTTTGGCATTGAGTGATTCGAGGGGCGGGGCGGTGTGAGTCAGTTGCGTGAGCGCGCGCGTGCTCGTGTCGAGCAGGAAGATTTCGAGATTGCGCTCGGGGTTCTCGCTCATCAGGTCGCGGTTCGAGGCGAAGGCGACGAGGCGTCCGTCGTCGGAGATGGACGGTTGAAAGTTTCCGTGAGACGTGCGCCGCGAAGGGTCGTCTGCCAGCGTGTCGGTCAACTGCGCGAGGCCCGACGGGGTGTGAAAGAAAATCTCGGAGTTGCCGTCGGCGTTCGTGCCGAGCGGGTCGTCGAGGCTGGCGAAGGCGAAACTTCGCCCGTCCTGCGAGACGGCGGCGGCGGGGGCGCGCGCGGCCGCGATGCGTGTGATGGTCGCGGACGAAACGTCGGCCGTCATCGTCTGAAACCCCGCGCGCTCGGACGACCCGGCGACGGCCGCGTTCGTCTCGAAGACGATTGTGCGCGAGTCGCCGCTCAGAGTTGGGTTGAGGTTAGTGCTTTCGTGCGGCGTGAAGGTGAGGCGGCGGGGGCGGAAGTCCTGCGTGCGCGCGCGCAAAGGTGCGAGCGCGCAGAGTGCGACGAGGGCGAGCACGAGCGCGAGGGCGCGCGTCCTCGTCGAGAGACGTGCGGGCGGCCTTGCGAGAAGCGTCAAGGCGCTGCTCCTTTTGAGGCGTGGGCGTCAGCAGGGTGGAGGCCGTCGCGTGAAGTGGGCGGGCGTGAGTTTTAGAGACGAGCGTCCGCGGGGGTCAACCGACAAAACCCCCGCGGACTCAAGCGCGGCCGGCGACAGGCGTTGTGGTTTGGGGTTTGCTCGGAGACCTTGTGCGCTTGGATGGCCGCGCCGAACAACGCGCATTCTACTACCCGTCGGGCCGAAGGCAAGTGAATTCTACACTTCCGCCCGCACGAATTTTAAGCGGGCGACTCGTCCTAAAGTTGTGCAAACAAAGAGACGAGCTGGTGTCGCGCCCGAAGAGGCCGAACGAGTTGCAAGAATGTTGCCGGTCAAGAGGTCGTCAACCGCCCGTGA
>DASUNL010000116.1:0-11755 GCA_036277175.1 Pyrinomonadaceae bacterium
GCTTTACGGCCGAGATGGGCGGGGCGCGGGTCGTCGAGGCGACGTTCGCGGGCGGCGCGGCGAAGGTCACGGTCGCGGGTCAAGCGCCGAAGGAGTTGCAGACCTCGGCCGTCGCCGTCATCGAGAACGCCGTCTGGCATCACTTCATCTTCCTGCTCGAACAGTACGACGCGGCGCGCGGCGGCAAGCAATCATTCACGGCGCTCCTTCCGTCGCAGGCCACCGAGTTCAGCTTGGAAGTCGAGCGCGTCGAGTCGCGCACCTTCACGACGAAGGGCGAGCAGGTCGCGGTCGAGCAGTACCGCGCGACGACGAGTCAGAACCTCGTCCTCGAATTGTGGGCCGACCCGGCGACGCGCACGCCGCTCCTCCTGCGCATCCCCGCGCAGAACGCGCGCGTCGTGCGTAAAGGTTGGGAGTGGCTCGCAGACGCGCTCGCGCCGAAGGCCGCGACGAACGCCTCGGCCGAGAGCGAACACTTTTCGAGCGAGGAGGTCGAGTTCCGCAACGGCGACGTGACGCTCGCCGCGACGCTCACCGTGCCGAAGAAGGGAAGCGCGCCGCACCCTGCGGCCGTCATCATCACCGGGTCGGGCGGGCAAGACCGCGACGGCACGGCCGTCTTCAACATCTACCGACACGTCGCCGAGGCTCTGTCGGAGGCGGGCGTCGCCGTCCTGCGCGCAGACGACCGTGGGATGGGCAAGAGTCGCATGCCGCAACTGCGCGCCGTCTCCTACACCGAGCTTGCGGGCGACACGCGCGCGGCCGTCGAGTATCTTCTGACGCGGCCCGACATCGACCGCAAGCGCATCGCGCTCGTCGGACACAGCGAGGGCGCGCAGACGGCTTTGACAATCGCGGCCGACGACCCGCGCGTCGCGGCCGTCGCGCTGCTCGCGGGCACGTCGCGCTCGCTCGACCACGTCGTCGTCGAACAGTCGCTCTACATGGTCGCCTTGCAGGAGACGGTCGACGCCTCCGACCGTGGGAAGTTTTCGCAGGTGGCGCGCGGCATCATCGAGTTGTTCGACGAGGTCAAGACGAAGCCCCGGCCCGCGTCGGGCGAGGACAAGCTCGCTTGGTTCCGCGACCACGCGGCGAGCGACCCCAAGGCACTCGCGGCGCGCGTCCGCGTACCAACAATCATCCTCAACGGCGAGCGCGACGCGAACGTCCTTCCTTATCATGCCGTCGAGCTGGCCGAAGCGATGACGCGCGCCGGGAACAAAAACGTGCGCCTGCGAATCTTCCCGAACCTCTCGCACATGTTCACGCCCTCGACGCTCGACCTCTCGGTCAAGCCCGACGCGGCCGCCGTCGTCGATAAAGGGTTTTTGGAGACTCTGCGACGCTGGGCCGTCGAAGTCTTGGTCGGGAAGTGACGCCGACTCCGAGCGCCCATCAGCTAAGACTCTTTCCCGAAAACTCTTCCGCGCGTTTGTCTGCGAGACGGGGAATCATTAAACTCTCCGTTTCGGCTCGGACTTCTAATTTCAGCGGAAGAGATGATGACGACAGAAACTTTATCCACCTTTGAAACATTCCTCGCGGGGCACGACGAGGCCGACTGGGCGAAGATCGTCCGCGACCTCCTGCCCTCGATTCACGAGGTCGACCGCAACGCCACCGAAATCTGGTTCGCCTTCTTCCCCTTGGCGCTCCTGCGCGCCTTCGAGCAGTCGGACGACCCCGAACGGCTCGCCGCCCAACTTCTCATGCAAGGTCGCTGGCTGCTCCGTGACCAAATCGACACCTCGCACGCCTTCCTCTACGGCCATCGCTTCTGGCCCGAGGTCAAGCGCGCCGTCGAGGAACTCGCCTCGGCCGCCGACGCGCCCGCGAACCTCGTGCTCGCAAGCCAGATACGCGAGACGGCCGGGCGCGTCGCCGCCGCGCTCAAGGTCGAGCAGTCGCTAACAATCGGCATCACGGCCGTCGCCTTCATGACGCTCCGTCAGGTCGGACTCGCCGCCTTCAAGGCCGCGCCCGGCGCGGTGTCGATTGACAAAAAGCATGTGCGCCGCTCGCCCGAAGACGTCGTGCGCGAGCGCGCGCGCGACGATAGGCAGGGGCTTTTCGGTTTCCTGCGGACGGAGGACAAGCGTTGGACTGTCGTTTGGGACGAGCATGATGAGGAGCGACGCTTCAAGGTTCTGCACTTGCAGGAGGTCGCGTCGGGCGCGGCGACCGACAAGCGACCTTGGCACGAGCTGGACACGCGCTGCACCATCAACGAAGGGCCGATACCCGTGCAGTGTCGCTCGGCCTCGTGCGGGACGTGCTGGGTCGGCGTGCTCGGCGGCGCGGAGAAACTGACCGAAGTGGCCGCGCGCGAGCGTCGCAAGATGCCCGAGTTCGGCTACCTCGACACGGACGAGACGCGCCCGCTCATACGTCTTTCGTGTCAGGCGCAAGCGACCGGCGCGCTCTCCATCGTCATCCCGCCGTGGAACGGCGTCTTCGGGAAGTATCTGAAGAGGCTCGAAGAGTCGGGCGACACGAACGCGGGGACGAACGACAACGACGCCGAGACGAACGTCGACGACGCCGAGACGAACGGCGGCGACGACGCGCGCGCGAGCGAGGCCGGGGCGTAGACGAAAGCGACGTGCGGAGACACGGACGGAAGCGATGCGGGGCGGGAGTGAAAATTAAAGATGACGGGCGCGAGTGAAGGTCAGACGAGAGAGGCGGCGACGACGGGCGGCGGGCCGCCTTCGCTTCGGCGCGGGCCGGACGGGCGCGTCGAGCCTTCGTCTCTGGCGGGCGTGATTCAGTGGTTCTTAGACTACGACGAGCGCGTCGCGGTCGTGCGCTTCCCGGCCGTCGAGTCGCTCTTCCAGTGGAAGCAGCAGGAGACTTTGCGCGAGCGCGCGGACGCCTACGCCTTCGCGAGCGCAGAAGACCGGCTGGCCGTCGGCGTCATGCAGGCGCTCGTCGAACACGACACGGAGCGCGCGCTCCACTCGTGGATAAAGGAATTGCTGGCCGCGCTCGACGACGCCTCGAAGACCAACGAAGCCATCTCCGAGGCTTACGGCCTGCGCCCCGACGAGCAGACTTCGGTCGTCACCGAGGCGGACAAGATACCGTCGCGTGGCGAGCGCGAAATCTACCTCACCTGCTGCTGGCTCGAAACGCTCTGCACGGCTGAGGCGCGCGTCCTCGGCTGGCTCTACCAACAGCTTTACGGACGCCCCTTTCACCCCGACTCCTGACGCTTGCGTATTTGTCGGCGGGGCATAAGCGGCGTTATCATGTGGCCGCCGAAGATTCTGTCTTTCCCGTCATCATCAAGGTTTTGGGGGATGCCCGCCGGGGCGAGGTGAGTTAGAGAAATGTCCAAAGAACCGACCAACTACGCGAACACTTCGCAGACCGTCGTGATTGACGCCGACGAGTTCGACTTCGTCACCCTCGAACAGCAGAACGGCGTCGCCACGGTCGTCCGCTTCCGCGTCGAGAACAAGGACGTGCGCGCCGGAGACGTTTTGCTCGTCCTCTCGGGCAGCGACATCCACTTCCACGGCATGATCGGCCGCCTCGAAGAGGGCTGGGGCGTCGCCACCGACCGCCGCGGCTCGCTCCTCCCCGCCCCGACCGTCCAGTAAGGCCGCCCCCGTCCGCATCTCCCCGCTCAACGCTCGGCCGCCTGCTCCGCCTTCGCGGCCGCACGCTTCTTCAACACGAAGACGGTGCCGCCGCCCTCGCGTCTGCGCCACTCGACCTCGGCCTCGATGAGACTGGCGCGCGCGCGTATGTTGGCGAGTCCGCGCCCGCGCCGCGCCTTGCGGTTCTCTTCGGGCGGCAAGCCGCGCCCGTTGTCTTCGAGCGTCAACAGAAGTCCGCCCGCGCCGTCCTCCTCGACCGAGAGTCGGACGTGCGTGGCCGAGGCGTGACGGCAGACGTTGCTGACGGCCTCCTGCACGATGCGGTAGACCTGCATCTGCACGCCGGGCGCGAAGTGTAGACGTTCTTCCAAGTGGTCGGCGCAGGCGAACTCGTAGGTGAACTTACAGTCCGGCCTCATGTGCGAAACGCGCTCGGCGATGGCCCATTCGAGCGCGGAGGCGAAGCCGACGTTCTCCAAGACCGAAGGGCTCAAGTCTTCGCAGATGCGCCGAATCTCCTGCGAGATGGATTCTATCTCGGCGCGCAGGATGGCCGGGTCAACGGCCTTGTCGCGCGCGGCGTTCGACGCGCCGTTCGCGCCGTTACCGCCCGCCGACGCCGCGTCGCCCCCGGCCGCGCGGCGCTCGCCCGTCGGGATTTCATCGGTCAAGAGCAATAGTCGTCGCAAGTCGGCGAGCGTCTGGTCGTGGAGGTCGCGCGCGATGCGTCGTCGCTCGCTCTCGGCCTCGTTGGCGAGTTGAAGTTTCGCGGCGGCGAGTTGTTGGTTGGCGTCTAAAAGCTCCGCGCCCGCGCGCACAATCTTGCGATGTTGGACGTAGCCCCACGTGAGCGCGACGAGCGCGAGCGCGAGCAGAACCGAGAGCGCGGCGGTCGTCCAAGGGAAGGGCGCGCTGGCGATTTGGAAGTCGAAGGTGAAGGGTTCTGACGCGACGAGGTCGGCCGTGAAGGCGTGCGCGGCGACGCGGTAGCGGCCCGGCTTTAGGTTCTCGACGCCGAACTGCGAGTCGTGCGAGAGCTTGCGCTTGATGAGTCGGCCCGCCTCGTCGTAGAGCAGGAAGCCGTACTGGAACTGTTCGGGGAAGGTGCGGCTCGAAGTGGCCGCGACGTCTAAGACGAGTCCGGTCTGCGGGTAGTCGAGACGAAGGCCGCGCGCGCCCTCCTCGTCCGTCGCGTTTAAGTCTTCGAGCGGCAGAGGGCGCGAGGCCGTCAGGCGCACGGGGACGAGCACGGGCCGCGTCCGCCCCGGCTCGTAGCGCGCGAGGCCGCGCGACGTGCCGACGAGTAAAGTCAAAGCGTGTTCGTCTTCGGCCGCGACGCGCGCGTCGTCGAAGACGGGGAGGACGGCCGAGGCGGTCTGCGAAGGTAGACCCTGCTCGGCGTCGAGCCGCGCGGTGACGAAGCCAAAGCGTTCGTCGCGCGAGACTTTGAGGACGCCCGCGCCGGCCGTCGCGCACCAGACTTGCGGCGGCGGCGGTTGCGCTTGAGAGGATTGCTGAAGGGCGACAACGGCGCGCGCGTCGATGCCGGGCGCGACTTCGTGTAGCTCCCCGCCCGCGCCGCGCGCGTAGAGTCCGCGACTCGTCGCGAGCCAGACGAGGCCGTCCGTGCCCGCGCTGACGGCGCGCACGGCCGCGTCGGCTAGAGGCTCAAGCGCGGGTTCGGTGTGGACGCCCGCGCCGTCGAGGTAGAAGACGCCGCTCGCGGCCGTGCCTATCCAGAGTCGCCCCGCGCGCTCGTCGGCGTGGAGGCTAATCACCTCGCGCAGGCGCGCGTCCGAGCCTTCCGTCGGCCACACGCTCGTGCGTCGGAACTCTTCGTCGAGCCGCTCGACGCCGCGCCCGTAGACGGCGACGTAGGCCGCGCCGCCGAACAGAGCGACGGCGCGCACCTGTCCGGGGACGACCGACGCGGCGAGCGGCCGTCGCTCCTCTTCGCCCTCCTTCGCGTCCGCCTTCTCCTCGGCCGACGCGCCCCCCGCCGCCGCGCTCTTGTCGGCGGGCGACGCGCCTTCGGGCGTCTTCACCTGCTCCGGCGGCGGCGCGGGCGCGAGTCCGTCGTCCGACTCTTCGGGCTTCGCCGAGTTGGGGACGGCCGCGCCCGCGTCGGCGCTCGGCTTCTCCCTCGGGCGCGAGTCGGGCGCGAACTGAATCGCGCCCGCGTCGCCCGCGCGCCCCGTCTGTCGCCCGACGAAGAGCCCACTGGAAGTCGCGACGAGCACGCGCCCGCGCGCGTCTTCGGCGATTGAATAGACGGTCTTTCTTTCGAGCGTCTCTTCGAGCCGCCACGCGGGCGTCTCGCGCGCGCGCACGTAGAGGCCGCGCGACGTGCCCGCCAGCAAGCGCCCGCGCGAGGTGCGCGCGAGCGCGCGGACGAAGTTGGCTTCCGGTTCGGTCGCGACCGTTTCGACGCGCAGGCCGCGCGGGTCGTAGCGGCAGACGCCTCGGTCTGTGCCGAACCACGCGACGCCTTCGCGGTCGACGAAGGCGGCGTAGACGCGGTCGGAGCGTAGGCCGCCCGCCGTCGAGGCGAAGGTGAAACGCTCGACGCGCTCCGCGCCGCGCAGGCGGAAGACGCCCTGACCGTCCGTGCCCGCGTAGAGTTCGCCGCGCTCGTCGAAGGTAATCGCCGAGACCGCGCCCGTCGCGTCGCCCGCGCGCACGGCGCGTGGGAGGTTCGCGCCGCCCGCGTCGTCGCGCGTCTCGCTCGCGCCCCGGCCTTCGCCCGCGACGCGCGACGCGCCCTCGGGTTTCTCCTCGACCGTGAACAGCCCGCCCTCGCTCGCGCCCGCGCGCGCGCCGAAAAAGATTCTCCCCGACGAATCGCGCTCGACCGACTCGACGAAGAAGGGCCGCGCGCGCCCCGCTATCTCGCGCGCCGCGCCGTGCTCGACCGTCATCAGCCCGCGCCCGCGCGTGCCGACGTAGACGCGCTCGCCCGCGACCGCCAAGCCCGTCAACTCGAACGCGGGTTTGTTAGAGGGAGTCGAGGCCGTCGCGCTCGCCGCGTTCGTCGCGGGCGGCGCAAACGTCAGGCGCTCGGCGAGGCGCGCGACGTTGACGGTGTCGTCGGGCTGAAGCTGGCAGTCGAGCAGAAGCCCCGCGGCGGTGGCGATGACGGCGCGTCCGCGCGAGCCGACGGCGATGCCCGCGACTCTCTCGCCCTTTGTCTCCGAGACGAGGCGGAAGCGCCCGGCCGGCGCGCGCACGAAAGCGCCCGCGTCCGTGCCGACCCAGAGCGCGCCCGCCTCGTCGAAGCGCAGCGCCGTAATCTGGCGCGAGGCGAGGCCCTCTTCGGTGACGGTCTGCGTGCGACGCCCGTCGTAGCGCGCAAGGCCCGCGTCGGTGCCGAACCACATCGCGCCGTCCGACGCTTGCGCGACGGCGCGGACGCGGTCTGAAGGCAGTCCGTGGAAGAGTGTGACCGCGCCCCAACGATGGAGCGCGGCCGACTGCGCGGGCGAGTCTTCGTTGTCGGCCGGAGCGGTGCGAACGCGCGGCGCGAACGGGATTAGAGATAGGAGCAGCGAGAGGAGCGCGAGGCAGACCGAGGCGGCGCGGCGCGCGGCGTGACGGGGGCGTAGAGCGGGGGACGACATCTTAAAGAAGCTGTTAGCCGCTAGCCGCTAGCTTTCTGCTTTTAGCTAACGGCTAACAGCTAATCGCTGACGGCTCTCCTAATTGCAGAGCATCTGGATGCAGACGCCGTCGGGCGGAGTGCAGATGCTACAGCTCGCGTTGCAGCAGACCTCGCCGACCGCGCAGGTCTTCGTGCCGCACTTGACGCCGCGACGGCTGTTGGCCGTCTGACCGCCCGTGCGTCCGCCGCCGGGCGTCGGGCGCGGGCGTTCGGGCTTGTTGCCCGGCACGGGCTTCTGTTCGACCTCGTGCGTGTCGGGCGTCGGCTCGACGCGCGCGGGAGTGCCGAGCGGCGTGACCCTCGGCCTGTCGGGCGACGGCGCGGGCGACGCGGCGGAGTTCGACGGGGGCGCGGCATTCGCGTTCGTCGGCGACGAAGCGTTTGCATTCGCGTCGGGCGTCGTCACGTTCGCGTTCGCGTTCGTCGCGGCGTTCGCGTTGGTGTTGGCGTTGGAGTTGACGTTCGCGTTTGAAGTGACGCCGTTCGAGTTCTGCGAAGGCTCGCCGCCGCCGCACGCGAGCGCGAGGGCGCAGACCGTAACAAGCGCGGCGCGGAGTGCGTTCACGTGCGTTGCTCCTGTTTCTGTTCCTGCTTCTGCTCCTGCTTCTGTTCTTGGAGGAAGCGTTTGCGGTCGCGCTCAATCCACGCATCGAGTTCGCCGGCCGCCTTCTCAAGCTCATCGCTGTTGAGTAGGCCGCGACGCAACGCCTCGAAGAAGGCGCGCGTGCGCATGTTGTAGGCGAGCTTGTCGTAGGCCGCGTCGGGCGTCCCCTCGGGCGTCGAGACGAAGAGCTTTTCGTAGAGCGTTGCGAGTCGGCTCTCGACGCCGCGCAAACTGAGAGAGCACTTGCGCGCAATCGCCCAGTTCGACAGTCCGAGCGCGAGGTAGTAGAGCGCCTCGGCCTCGAACTCGGTCAGCAGCGGTCGCTTGAACGAGTCTTTAAACGCCGGGTCAATCATGTCCGCGCCGTCTTCGAGGACGGCGGCGACGAAACGCAGGAAGCGCGACTCGGGGTTGTTCTTGTGTATGAAGCCGTAGGCCGGTTGCGGCTCGACGGCGCGCACAATCTTGCGAATCTCGTTGATGTAAATCTCGTGGGGGAACTGCGTCCAGAAGATGATGCGCGCCTGCGGGAACTCGCGCCACACGGCGCGCGCCGCCTTGACGCCCGAGAGCTTCGGCATCTGGATGTCGAAGACACACAGCTCGGGCCTCTCTTTCAAGGCGAGCCGCATGGCCTCCTCGCCGTCGGCCGCCTCGATGACGGGAGCGTGGCGCGAGAACTCGCGTTCGAGTAACTCGCGCAGATAACTGCGCTGCGCGACGTTGTCTTCGGCTATCAGGATTGACATGGCGTGTGCGGCCGCGTCCGGCGTGCGTATTCTACCAAACAACTGACCTCCGGCCTCCATACTCCGGCCTCCGGGCGTGCGCGGTCAATGTGGGAAGCCACAAGCGTCGGGGGTGGCGTGCGGCGGGAGGGGACGTTCGTCGCCGCGTGGCGCGACTTTGCGACGGCGCGGATAATCGCGCTTGAAGGTAGCGACGCGCTACCACACAAACGAGCGGCCGCCATGCTCCTTTCGGCCGCCGTCGCGCAGAGGGGCGCGCGCGGGTTCTGGCACTTCACGCGCGCGCCCATCTCAAGACGGACGGACGCGAGAGCCGGTCGGCCGTTCTCCGAAGGGCGAGGGGCGCGGGGACTGGGTAGCTACTTCCCCGCGCCCCTCTTTAATAAGCGTTCAGCATTCAGCGTTCAGCAGTCAGCTCACGGCTTCCGCCGCACTTCAGACTGCTGCTGTGCATCGACTCACTCTCTCGTCCGCTCTCTCAAAGCTGAAAGCTGAAAGCTGACTGCTGACAGCTTCTCTTCTGACAGCTTCTCTTCATCTCTGGTAGGTGATGCGCCAGATGGTGTTGTTGCCGTCTTCACTGAGGAGGAGCGAGCCGTCGCGAAGGACTAACAGTCCGACGGGGCGACCCCAGACGGTGCGGCTCGCGTCGTCGGGCAAGAAGCCCGTCAGGAAGTCTTCGTAATGACCGGCGGGGCGACCTTCGCGGAAAGGCACGCGGATGATTTTGTAGCCCGTGCGCCGCGTGCGATTCCAAGAGCCGCGCAAGGCGACGAAGGCGTCGCCGCGATACTCGGCCGGGAACATCTCGCCCGCGTAGAAGACAAGCCCGAGCGCCGCCGAGTGGGATTGAATGAGCAGGTCGGGCACGATTGATTTGGCGACGAGGTCGGGCCGCTCGCCGCGCCGTCGCGGGTCGACGTTCTTGCCGATGTACGAGTAGGGCCAGCCGTAGAAGCCTCCGTCGCGGACGCTCGTCAGGTAGTCGGGCACGAGGTCGTCGCCGAGACGATCGCGCTCGTTGACGGTCGTCCACATCACGCCGGTCGTGGGGTGGAAGGCGAGACCGACGGGGTTGCGAAGTCCCGACGCGAAGATGCGCTTGCCCGTCCCGTCCGGGTTGAACTCGGTGATGGCCGCGCGCATCGGCTCAGGCTCGACCGAGACGTTCGTCTCCGAGCCGACGGTGACGTACATCTTTCGGCCGTCGGGGCTGAAGACGACGTTGCGCGTCCAGTGTTGGTTGTAGCCTTTACCGGGAAGGTCGGCGAGTTTTTCGGGCGGCCCCTCGGCGCGCGTCTGCCCCGGCTTGTAAGCGAAGCGGACGACCGAGTCGGTGTTGGCGACGTAGAGGTGATTTTCGCGGAAGGCCATGCCGAAGGGCTGATTTAAATTTTCGGCGAAGACGACGCGCGCGTCGGGACGCATGTCGCCGTTCGTGTCGCGCAGGACTTGAATGCGGTTGGCCTGCGAGTCGGCGACGAAGACGTCGCCGTTGGGCGCTTCGGCCATCCAACGCGGGTTCTCGAAGCCTTCGCCCGAGTAGAGTTCGACGCGGAAGCCGGGCGGGACTTGGAAGGGCGCGCCCGTCGGGCGCGCGACGACGCGCGGCGGGTTCGTCGCCGACTCCTCCTCGCGCGGCGGCGGCAAGTCTTCGGGCCGTATCTCGTAGCGCGTCGGCTTCCACGCCGCGCCCTGCTGCGGTTGCGCGCCCTGCGCCTGCGGCGTCGGCGAGCTTTGCGCGCTCGCGCCCGGCTTCTGCGACGTGCTCGCGGAGTCGGGCGCGCACGAGAGCGCCGCGACGAGCGCGAGACACGGCGCGGCGCACGCAAGCACCACGCGACGACGACGACCCTGAGACAACTTCATAAAAACCTCCCCGCGCGCACTCCGCAAAAAAACTCCTCGCGCGCAGTCCGCGAACGTTCAAATCTTTGAGGATGCGTCTCTGAATAAGGGTTTCGCGTTGCGGCGGCGTCACGCGCGCGTGGAGTTTTTTAGACTCGCGCGTCGCGCCGTCTTCAGAGCATCCAGAGTTCTCGGCCGGAGTAGTAGTCGGGCTGGCCTTCGGGGTGCTCGGCCTTGAAGGCGAGGTAGCGGCGGTGCAGGCGCTCGTAGCGCCGGTCGGAAGAGGGTAGCGCCGTGTGCGGAAGCTCTTGGAGGTAGCGTTCGACCCGCCAGACGTTGCGCGGCGAGAAGCGCCAGTCGTAGCGGCCGAGGTCGCGCAAATCCGTGAGGCCGAAGCCCAAGATGCGGCCGGTCTTATCGACGTAAGGGTCGAAGTAGCTCCACGTCAGTTGCCGCAAAGAGCGGAAGACGGGCCGCCGTCCGTGAAGGCCGAGGTCGCGCGAGCGCCCGATTGCGCCCCACAGACCTTTTCTTTGAAAGACGAAGAGGACGTGGTCGAGCTTGTCCTGCGACTCGAAGCTCAGAAGCAGGGGCGGGTAGCCGTGCTGTTCGAGGATGACGGCCGCCGCGAGCGCCGCCTCCAGACAGTGAGCCTCGCCGCGCCGCACGACCTCGCGGAAGGAGCGCAGTGTCCCGCCCCCGCGCTCCCAGTTGTAGGGCATCGCGGAGAGGTAACGCTGCACCGCGCGGGGCGTCCGGTGCGCGTCGATTACGCGGCGCTCGCGCGGCGTGAAATCCGCGCGGCGCGGGGCGGTGTCCGTCATCCGAAAAGTCGACCGAAGCGAGTTCGAGTACGCCGTGCGCGCGAATTATACGACGGCCGCGCGCGAAGTGTTGAACCGCGCGCATTTCGTCGCGTCGCGCGCCGGGCGGCCCTCGGTTGGCGGCGGCGGGTCGTTAATGATAAAGTCTATTACCGAATCCGTTTGCCCCGCAATTCGGAAAAACGCGCGCGGCCCAGAAGAGGCGCGGGCGGAAAAAGGGAGAGGCCGTGGGCCGGCCTTCGCGCGGGCGAAACATCATTCACGGCCCGGCATTTATTTTTGTGAGCAACACAGGAACTTCTACCCCTAGGCAGTTGACGCGCGCCGAGCAGGAGGCGCAGGCCGCGGCCGAGCGCCTGAGCCTGTTGATTGAGGACGCTCTGCGCGCCGTCGCGTCGAAGTCGGGCGACGGCACCGAGGAGCTGGAAGCGTGCGCCGATCGCCTTGAGCGCGCCGCG
>DASUNL010000117.1:0-2819 GCA_036277175.1 Pyrinomonadaceae bacterium
TGTAGAGTCCGAAGACGAGGGCTGCGGCGGCCGCCACTCCGGCGACGTAGAAGGCGTGGCGAATCTGGTAGAAGCTGAAGAAGACGCGCGCGGCGAGAGGTGCTTTGTTCTGCTTTAAGAGTCGCAGCCGCCCGCCCGCGCTCGTCGGCAGTTGACTGTGAAGCTCCTGCACGATGAGCCGGTAGAGCATCCATTCGAGGACGCGCTCGTACATCCTCGTCCGCTTCACCAACTCGAAGCGCGTGAGCGCCGCGTCCATCCGCTCGCAGCTCGCCGTCTGCCGCGCGAGCGTGTTGTTGAGGAAGCGCAGGCGCACCTCGGGCCGCTCGAAGAGATGCGCGTAGCGCGCGACTATCTTCGAGTAGATTTGTGCCGACTCGGCTCGCGTCCTCGGCCCCATAAATCTCCGATTCGGAACGACTTACGCTTACGCGCCGCGCCTCTTAAAGCGCGCCGCGCGACGCCTCTAAAGTCACTGCACCTCGGCGACCACGACCGACTGCGCCACGCCTTTGGCGCGCATCTCAGCGCCGTGTCGCGTCGCCTCTTCGCGCGTCTCGAAGCGTCCGGCCTGCACCCTGTACCAAGTCCCGCGCTTCGGCACTTCGGCCGCGACGACGCGCGCCTCGAACCCCGCCGACTTCATCTGCGCGGCCTGCGCCTCGGCCTTCTCACTCACGTTGTGCGCGCCGACCTGCACGGTGAACTTTCCGCCCGACGACGACGCGGACGGGGCGGCCACGGCGACTTCTTCGCGAACTGATTCAGCGACGACCGGCCTCTCCTCGACGGCGGGCGCGGCGCTTTCCTTCACGGCCTCGGCGGGAACCTCTTCGGCCGCGACGGGCGCGGACGCCTGCGCCGTCTCCTTCGCCGCCTCCTCATGCACGGGGGCGGGCGCGAAGGCGTCGGCCGGCTCAGACTTAATCTCCACGTCGGGCATGAAAGACGATGCCGCGCTCTGGTTCGTCGCGTCGTTTCGCGCGACGGGCTGCGCCGACGCGCCGGCGACTTCCTCGCCGGCCTCGGTCGTGATGCGGTTGAAGAGGACGATGCAGGCGATGAAGGCGAGGCCGCAGACCAAGAGCCACAGCGGCGACGCTTGCATCACGCGAGCGCCCGCGCTGTAGCCGTCAAAACGCGCCGCCGGAGAAGTTTTAGGCGCGGGCACAGCCTCGGCTTGAGCTTCACGCGCGTCCGTCGCGGCGTCGGCCGTCGTGGCACTCGCCTCTTCGGAAATTGGTGTCTCGACGCGCGCGTCCGAAGAGTCGTCCTTCGACTCGGGCGCGACGCTCAGGGGCGCGAACACGTCTTCGAGAATCGGCGAATGCGGCGCGAAGAAGTCCGACTCAACTTCCGGCTCGACGGCGAACACGTCCTCTAGGACTGGCTCGTCCGACGGCGCGGGCGCGACTGCGAGCGGCCGCGCAAACTGCGGCATGACTTCGACGGCGACCGGGGCGGGGGCGGTTTCGAGCGCCGTCACAATCTGGCCGTCCACGATGACGACTTCGTACTCTGCCGAGCAGCGCGCGCAGACGACGCGCGACTCGGTCACATCCGGCTCGGCGTCGTACAAACCTTTAAGCTGGCAGACGGGACAAGTCACTTGCATCTTTCGTCTCCTACTCTCTACGGCCGCTTCACTTTAACGCGCGGCGCGCGAGCCGTCGCGGCTCTCGGCCCGCTCTGGGAAGCGTGTCGGTGAACTCGTTCACCCCTTGTGCTTGCTGCCGCCCGACTCAAGGTGGGAAGTTGATTTTTGAGGAGGCCCGATGCCGGCGACTGCCGAAAATGGTTTTTCGGCGTTCTAACTCACCCGACGGCTCGCACACGGCGTGCCGCAAACGTCGTCCGCCGACGCGCGAAATGCCGGAAGGACGCCGAATTTTGAATCGTTGAAAATTTCGCCCAACACTGAACCTCCGTACGGCAAAAAAATTTTCCGCAAGTGCTGCCGGAAGGCTCGCGCGGGCGTCAGGAGCATGTGAAACAGGTCGCGCTAAGGCTCGGACTGATGGTCAAACTGACGTTTCTTGTCAGTCTGAACTGACGTTTTTCGCTATCTGACCGAAGGTCTCGCCGGTCGCCGCTTCGCGGTACGGCCTTCATGCCTTATGTCTAAGAAAGAAAAGCCGTTTAGGTCGGCGGCGGGCGGCGGCACAACGGTTGCTCAAATCATCCCGCGTTGTGCCCCTCGCGCAAGGCTCATCCTCAGCGCACGCGCTCCCCGACAGAGTTAAAGGAGCACGCCTAGTCTTTTTGTCCTGCCCTCTTCCTCTTTGAATCTGTGCGCCGACGTTTTTCATTCTGAGTGCCTCCGCGAGAACGCTTTATGCAGACCACGCGCGACCAACGTTTGTCCGGACTCCTGATGTGGCTCGCCTTCGGGGCGGGCCTCGGCGCGGTCGCCTACTCGGCGGCGCTCGCGCCCATCCGTGCCGACCTCGTCTTTCTCCTCCTGACCCTGTCCGCGCTCACGCTCGGCCCGCGCCTCGTCGTGCGTGCCGGACGGGGACTGCGCGTGCCTCTCTCGGATGCGTTCGTCGTCTTCGCCCTGCTGCAACTCGGGGCGGGACACGCGGTCGCGCTCGCCGCGCTCGCCGCGCTGTGCGACTCGGGGCGCACCGTCCGGAGAGTGCGCGGCGCGCTCTTCGACGCGGGCGTGGCCGCAGTCTCGACCTTCCTCTGCGCGCTCGCGCTGCAAAACATTTTCGGCGACGCGGCGGCGGGCCTCGCGCGAACGCCGCCCGCGACGTTTGTCCCCGCGCTCTGTCTCGTCGCTCTCTTTCTGACGGCCGCGCGCGTGCTCGGTCACG
>DASUNL010000118.1:0-4940 GCA_036277175.1 Pyrinomonadaceae bacterium
GTCACCCGTCACTCGTCGCTGCCTTCAGGCTCTTCGCCCGAAGAGTCTGCGCGATTGTGCCGTTCAGTTCCTCTCAAACCTCCACGTCCGCCCGTCGCCGCGTGACGAAAAATAAGCGCCACACTGTTCTTCAACCCGCCCGTTTCCGCTTCGTTTGAACTATCATGTGCGCGAAGGGTCGGCCGCACGACTCTTGACCTCCGTCCGCGCCGCACAAAAACTTATGGCCGAAGACGACCCCGCGAAAGATTCGTCCGAGCGTTTAATCGCACGGCTCGACGCGCTGGAAGATTTGCTGCGCATGCACACCGCGCGCCTCCACGCCATCGAGCAATGGCTCGGCATAGACTTCAACCCCCCGAAGCCCGCGCAGCGCAAGCCGCTCTACGAACAGTTCTCCGACGAGCGCGAGTGGGCGGCCCCCGACGCGCCGCGCGCCCAGACTCCGACGGACGCGCCGCACACGCCACGCGCGACGCCGCCGCCACCGCCGCCACCCACACCGTCGCCAAAGCCGCCGCCGACTCGGCACACGCCTCCGCCAACTTCGACGCCGCCTCCTTCGACGCCCGCCGGTGAACAGACGGCGCGCGAGTCTGCCGCGAGACCTGACGAGGCGCGGCGCACCGAGCCTCCGCGCACAGAGACGCGGCGCGACGTGGAGTCGCTCGTCGGCGGGAGCTGGTTCAACTGGATCGGCATCATCGCCATCACGTTCGGCGTCGCCTTCTTCCTCAAGTACGCTTTCGACAACCAGTGGGTCGGCCCCGGCGCGCGCGTCGCCTTGGGCGGCGCGGGCGGACTCGCCATCCTCTTGGCGGCCGACCGCCTGCGCGCTCGCGGCCTGCGCTCATACGCCTACGTCATCGCGGGCGGCGGCATACTCATCCTCTATCTCTCGGTCTACGCCGCGTTCGGCTTCTACCGTCTGACCTCGCAGCCCGTCGCGTTTCTTCTCATGTCGGCGGTGACGGCCGGCGCGGTCGCGCTCTCGGTCAGGCACAACGCGCTCGCCATCGCCGTCCTCGGACTCGTCGGCGGATTCGTCACGCCCGTCCTGCTCTCGACCGGCACGGACAATCAGCTCGCGCTCTTCACCTACATCGCGCTGCTCGACGCGGGCGTGCTCGCGCTCGCCTACTTCAAGGCTTGGCGCGTGCTCAACTACGCGGTCTTTCTGCTGACGCTCGTGATGATCGCCGGTTGGGCCGACCGCCATTACGCGGTCGAGAAACTCTGGCCGACCGTCTTCTTCCTCACGCTCTTCTTCCTACTCTTCTCGGCCCTTGGCGTCGTCTACAACGTCCTTAGGCAGAGGCCCGCGCGCTGGTACGACGTTCTGCTCCTGATCGTCAACGCGACCTTCTACTTCGGGCTCTGCTACAAGTGGCTCGAAGAAGCGGGCTACACGTTCGCGCTCGGCTCTTTCGCGCTCCTCGTCTCGGCCTTCTTCGTGCTGCTCTACTACGCCGCGTGGGCGCGTCACCGCGCAGACCTCCTGCTCGCCTACAGCTACCTCGGCGCGGCGGCGACGTTCGCGGCCATCGCCGTCGCCGTCCAACTCGACTTGCATTGGGTGACAATCGGGTGGGCCGTCGAAGGGTTGATGCTGACGTGGGTCGGACTTCGCGCGCGTGCGAGCGCGCCGCGACACGCGGCCGTGCTCGTCTTCGCCGCCGCGCTCGCGCACTGGTTCGGCTGGGACATGAGCGGCCTCGCGCAGACGGCCGGGGAAACATTCGTCCCGCTCCTCAACCGCCGCGCGCTCTCGTGCGCCGCGCTCGTCGCCGCGCTCGCCGCGTCCGCGCGTCTCTACGCGCGCGCGACGGAGGAGACGGTCGAGGCCGAGGAGGCTTCGGCGCTGGGCACGTTCTTCGTGCTCGCGGGCGTCCTCGTCGCCTTCACGCTCCTGACGCTCGACACGAACGACTACTTCGGCGCGCAACTCGCGCGGCTCGCGCCCGAAGAGACGTTGCGACGCAACTGGCTTGAGAACGTGCGCCAGATGAGTCTCACGGGGCTGTGGGCGACCTACGGCGCGGGCGTGTTGGCGTTAGGCGTCGCGCGTCGCATGGTGCTTTTGCGTTTCGCGTCGGCGCTACTTCTGGCGGCGACCGCGCTCAAGGTGCTCGCCATCGACGCCTTCTACTACGACGCGCCCTACCACCTGCCCGTCTTCAACCAGACCTTCCTCGCCTTCGCGTGGGTCGTCGCCGCCTTGGCCTTCGCGGCATGGCTCTACGCGCGCGCGCGCGACGTGGGCGAGCGCGAGAGAGCGTTGGCTCGCCCCGCGCTCCTGCTCGCGGCGAACCTGCTCGCGCTCACCGCCCTGAGCCTCGAAGCCGTCGGACTCTTCCGACGGGGCGGCGCGCCCGTGGGCGGCTGGACTCCACGCGAGAACAACATCGCGCTCGCGCTCTCGGTCGTCTGGACGCTCTACGCCGTGGGCGCGCACGCCTACGGGCTTCGACGCCGCGTGCTCGCGCTGCGCTACGGCGCGCTCGCGCTTTTGACAGTGACGGCCGTCAAGCTCCTTCTCTGGGACGCGGGCTATTACGACGCGCCTTGGCACACGCTCGTCTTTAACCAGACGTTCGCCGCCTTCGCGCTCTTCGTCGCGGCGCTCTGGTTCGTCGTCCACTCCTACGCGCGCGCGGGAGAAGTGGACGAAGAAGAGCGGCGGGCCGTGCCCGTTTTGACGACGGCCGCGCACGCGATGGCCGTCATCGCTTTGAGCGCGGAGGCGGGCGGCTATTTCGCGAAGCGGTTCGGCGCGCAAGGTGTCGCGCCCGAAGAGTTGCGCGACCTACGGCTCGCGCGCGGCCTCGCGCTCTCGGTCGTGTGGGCCGTCTACGGCGGCGCGCTACTGCTCTACGGCTACCTGCGCCGCGCGAAGCTCCAACGCCTGCTCGGCCTCGCGCTCTTGGGGCTCGTGACGCTCAAGGTCTTCTTCTACGACCTCTCGTCGCTCGACCGCATCTACCGCATCATCTCCTTCATCGTCTTAGGCGTCGTCCTCCTCGCCGTCTCCTACCTCTATCAACAGAAGCGACGCGGCGCGGACGAACCCGACGCCGACGCGAGCGACACGGAAGGCGACGACGCGAAATCCGTCGGGACTGACGCTGGCGTAATAGAGTGAGGATGAGTTCGAGCGAGTATCACTTCGTGGACAGGTGGCGCGTGGAGGGCGACGTGCGTGAGGTCGCTTCTTTAGTCGAAGACGGTGAGGGGCTGCCGCGCTGGTGGCCTTCTGTTTATTTAGATGTGCGCGTGCTTGAGCCGGGCGACGAGCGCGAGGTGGGGCGCGTCTTACAGTTCCACGCGAAGGGCTGGCTGCCTTACACCCTGCGCTGGAAGTTCCGCGTCGTCGAGAAAGACCACCCGCGCCGCTTCGCCTTGGAAGCCTTCGACGGCGACTTCGAGGGCACGGGCGTCTGGACGTTCGAGCAGGACGGCCCGCACGTCGACGTCACCTTCGACTGGCGCGTGCGCAGCAACAAATCAATCATCCGCGCCTTGACGCCCCTGCTCCGTCCACTCTTCCGCTTCAATCACAACTGGTGCATGCGGCGCGGCGAGGAGAGCGTGCGCCTTGAGCTTGCGCGCCGGCGCGCCGCGACGCCCGAAGAGGCCGCCCGCGTCCCCGCGCCGCCCGGCCCGACCTTCCCGCACAACCTCACGACGCGCCGCCGCGCAGCTTGACGGCGCGCTCGACCTCCGCGTCCATCCTGCCCATGAGCATCAGCGCGACCATCTTGTAGTCGGCCGCGAAAGACCAGAGCGGGTGCTTAAAAGTCGCGGGCCGATTGTGCTCGATGAAGAAATGCCCCACCCACGCCGCCGCGTACCCCACGACCAAAGCCAAAGGCAACCAACGCCAACGCCCCGTCGCCAAGAGCACCACCAACAACGTCGTACTCGCCAGCGTCCCCGCCGCGTGCAGCCAGCGCGTCCCCCGCCGACTATGCTCCGCCACGTAAAACGGCCAGAACTCCCCAAACGTCCTCATCTCACCCTCCGCCATCATTCCAACCCCCCAACTCGCGGCGTCATCACCCACCAAAGCCGCGCGCAGAAACTCCAAGCCCCGACCGTGCGACGGCCGTGCGCCCCTCAATACTCCTTCTCGAATTGAGGATGCACCCAGAGAAACTCGTGCCGCTTGTTTTGAACCTTCACGAGACCGCCGAAGCTCGGGTCTTTTTCCTTCAGCCATGCGTGGAGTTGTCGCAGCACAGCGCCTTGCGCGCGGACGACTTCGCCCTGCTCCAACTCCGGCGCGTCACTGCGGCCGAGCCACCCGCCCACCTCGTCGCCGCCCTTGAGCACCGAGTCGAGACTCTTCTGCCCCAACTCCAACTGCTTCTCGATTCCCTTGAAAGTGGCTTCGTCGAGCATCAGCTTCGTCGCCGACGAGGCCACGGGCACGACGAGGCTGAGTGTCCCGGCGAGCAGCTTGAGGAACGGCGCGGCCTTCACGACCCAGTCGCGCGGCAGCGTCAAGTCATAGACGCCGCGCGCGTCCCCCTTGCCGTTTAACGCCGGTAGCGGCAGACGCGAGTGCTCGCACCAGAGAGTGACGCGGAACTTCTCGCTGATCCAACGCGGGCGCTCGAAGAAGCCGGGGGCGACCGGCTCGAAGCTGAACAGGCGCGGGCCGTCTTTGGCCTCGTCCGTCAGCGTCCGCATCAAGCCGGTGTAAGCGTCCTCGACCTTGCTGACCAACTCCCTGCTGCTCGCGTCCAACTTGTCGAAGCGCCCCAGCACCTCCGCGTGGCGGCCGCCCAACTGTCGCCGCACGTCCGCCAACACGCGCACGGTCTCGGCGGAGTTCGCCAGCAACTCTTCCAGCGGACTCGGCCGCGCGGCCGGGGCGTTGTGCAGAAGCTCCTCTATGTTCTGCCACTCGTTGCATTCGGAGCACGGCTGCTCCGGCC
>DASUNL010000119.1:0-7884 GCA_036277175.1 Pyrinomonadaceae bacterium
AACGGCGTCGAGATGGCGTCGGGCTCGATTCGTATCCACCGCCGCGACGTGCAGCGTCTCATCTTCAAGGCGCTCGGCCTCACGGAGGAAGAGGCGCGCCAGCGTTTCGGCTTCTTCATGGACGCGCTCGAATACGGCACGCCGCCGCACGGCGGCATCGCGCCGGGCATCGACCGCCTGATGATGGTTCTCGCCGGCACAGACAACATCCGCGACGTCATCGCCTTCCCCAAGACGGCCTCGGCCGCCGACCTGATGATTGAAGCGCCCGGCGACGTCGACCCGCGCCTGCTCGAAGAGCTGCGCATACGCATCGTCGAAGACTGACGCGGCGGCCCGAACGGAAGAAGCACATTCGCGATGAGCGAAGAAGTCAAAGACCAAGCCTTGCGCGAACACCTGCTCTACCTGCTCGGCGGCGGCGGCGCGCACCTCGACTTCGAGTCGGTCGTCGCGGACTTCCCGCGCGAACTCGTCAACCGAACCGTGCCCGGCGTCCCCTACACGCCTTGGCAGCTGCTTGAGCACATGCGACTCGCGCAGTGGGACATCCTCGAATTCAGCCGCGACGCGGCGCACGTCTCGCCGCCGTGGCCCGAAGGCTACTGGCCGTCGGCCTCGGACGCGGTCGAAGGCGCGTGGGACAAAAGCGTCGAGCGTTTCCGCGCCGACCTCGCGGAGATGCAAGCCCTCGTGGCTGACGAGGGCGTAGACCTCTTGGCGCGCATCCCGCACGGCGACGGCCAAACAATTCTGCGCGAGGCTCTGCTCGTCGCCGACCACAACGCCTATCACCTCGGCGCGCTCGTCGCGCTCCGCCGCGCGCTCGAAGGACAGACCCAGTAGGGGAGGCCGTGCGCCACACGATGCGCGAACGTCTGATTCTCCGCCGCGAGCACGTCGAGGAGATGATTGCGCACGCGCGCGCGTGTGTGCCCGAAGAGTGCTGCGGCTACTTGGCCGGGCGCGCGGGCCGCTCGTCGGCCGTCTACCCGATGCGCAACGTCGCGGAGGACAGGACGGGCGGTTACTTCGCAGACCCGGCAGACCTCTTCTTCGCGCAGCGGCGGATGCGTGAGTGCGTCGAAGAGCTTCTCGGCATCTACCACTCGCACCCGCGCCAGCCTGAACCCGTGCCGTCGTCGCGCGACGTGCGGCTCGCCTTTGAAACGTCGGCCCTCTACTTCATAATCGGATTCGACAGCGAGGGCCGCGCGCGGCTTCGCGCCTTCCGCCTCTTCGAGACCGAAGGGCGTTGGGAGCGCGCCGAGTTCGTCGTCTCGGAGGACTGACGAAAGCGAACCTGCGGGCCTCGGCTTACGTAGAAGTGTAAGGCCATGACGGAGAAGCGCAACAAGTACGACACAGACCCGCTCGACCCGGACTTCGTGCGCCGCACGGAGGAGGTGGAGAGCGACGAGACGATGCCGCTCGCCGAGACGCAGACCGCGCCCATGCCGCCGCGTCCCGCGCCGACGGTCGAAGAGGCGACGCGACGTTTCGACGGCCCGCCGCCCGGCGAGCGTTTCCCGTCCTCATACCCTTCGGTCTTCGTCCCGCCCGTCTACAACCCCCCGGTCAACACCTCGGCGGGCCGCACGAGCTACGGCGCGGCGACGCCCCCGCCGCAGCAACAGTACGGGCCGCGTCAAGCCTACGGGCAGTACGCGAACTCGCGCCCGTCCGACCGCCCCGTCGAGAAGCTGGGGCTGCCGGAGAAGTGGGCGAACATGCTTCCATACGCGCCCTTCTACGTCGGGCTGGTCGTGGCGCTCATCGAGCTGCTCGTCGTCCCGCGCACGGAGACGCGCACGCGCTTCCACGCCGCGCAAGGGCTGGCCCTGCAAATCGCCATCCTCCTCGCCTCGTTCGTCTTCAGCATCGTCGGCCTTATCGCCGACGCGCGCTTCGGAGGCCGCATCTTCTCCCTCGCCGCGTTCGTCTTCCTCATCTACTCGATGTGGCGCGTCTGGCAGGGACGGCCGCACCACATCGCCCCGCTCGACGAGTTGACCAAGAAAATCAACGAACGCTTCGAGCCGCGCAAGTAAGAAGAGCGTTCAGCTTTCAGCATTCAGCCTTCAGCTCACGGCCGCCGCCGCTCCGGTTGACACTCCGTTTCCTTAACACTCTTCGTCCGCACGTCTTCCGGCTGAATGCTGAAAGCTGACTGCTGAACGCTTTCTGCTAGACGCGCGGCCAGCCTTCTGTGTTAATCTCCGAACAGTCAACACGGTAGTGAAAAAGCTCTCCTAATCAAACCTTTTCTTTTGAGAATGAGTCGCCTCCGCCAGCTTTCCGCGCCGCTTCTCGCGCTCGTCCTGCTCGTCTCGTCTCTGCCCGACGCGGCTGACGCCGCGCAGCGACGACGACGCGCGTCCGCGCCTCCGACGCGCCGCCGCGCACCCGCGCGCACCACTCCGGCCGCCGCGTCGAACGCCGGAGCGGACGCGCGCGTCCGCCAAATCGGCGACGAGTATCTGCGCGGGCACTTCGCCTTCAACCCGACCGAGGCGACGGCCGCCGGACTTCACGAGTACGATGCGCAGCTCGAATCGCGCTCGGCCGAGGCGGTCGCGCGCGAGGTGCGACGCCTCCGCCAGACGCTCGCCGAGTTGCGCCGCCTGCCCGAGTGGCGTCTCTCTTCGGAGGCGCGCTACGACTACTTGGTTTTGCAGTCGCACGCGCAAGCGCGTCTGCTCGAACTCGAAGACGTGGGCGCATGGCGGCGCGACCCGAACGTCTACAACAACCTCGCGTCCGCGAGCGTCGACAACGTCATGAAGCGCGACTTCGCGCCCTACGAGCAACGCCTCGAAGCGATGCTCGCGCGCGAGCGGCAGATTCCGCGCCTGCTCGAAGAGGCCCGCCGCAACCTCTCGAACCCGCCGCGCGTCTACACCGAGACGGCCATCGAGCAGACGCGCGGGAGTCTCGACTTCTTCACGCGCGTCGTCCCGCAGCTCGTCGAGCGCGCCGCGCGCGGGAGACTCACGGCCGCGCGCCGCGCGGAGATTAGCGCCACCAACGAGAGCGCCGTCTCCGCGCTTCGCTCCTTCGCCGAGTGGCTCGAAACCGACCTGCTCCCGCGCTCGAACGGCGACTTCCAGATAGGCGCGGAAAACTTCCGCCGCAAGCTCCTCTACGAGGAGATGGTCGACACGCCGCTCGCGGAGCTCGTGCGCGTCGGCGAAGAGGAGCTAAGGCGCACGCAGGAAGTGATGCGCGCGCTCGCCGAGGAGGTCGCGCCCGGTCGCGGCGTCGCGTCCGCGCTCCAACTCATCGGGCGCGAGCACCCTTCCGCTTCGGGTCTCGTCGGCGAAGCGCGCGCCGAGCTCGACCGCCTGCGCGCCTTCGTCCGAAACGAGGAGATACTTTCGCCGCCGCCGCGCGAGAACTTAATCGTCGCCGAGACGCCCGAGTATGCGCGCGCGCTGACCTTCGCCTCGATGGACACGCCCGGCCCCTTCGAGCGCAACGCGACCGAAGCCTTCTACTACGTCACGCCGCCCGACGCCGCGTGGAGCGCGCGACAGCGCGACGAACACCTCTCCCACTTCAACCGCTACCTGCTCCCGCTCATCTCGATACACGAGGCTTACCCCGGACACTATTATCAACTGCTCGCGCTGCGCGGCTCGCCGTCGCGCGTCCGCACGGCCCTCGGCTCGGCGAGCTTCATCGAGGGTTGGGCGCACTACTGCGAGCAGATGATGATTGACGAGGGCTACGGCGGCGGTGACCCGCGCCTGCGTCTCGCGCAGCAAGCGGCTGCGCTCCTGCGCCTGTGCCGCTACCTCGTCGGCATCAAGATGCACACCGAGGGGATGACCTACGAGCAGGCCGTCGAGCTCTTCGTCAACGAAGCCTACATGGAGCGCGTCGCCGCGGAGCGCGAGGCGCGGCACGCTCGACCCGACCTACCTCGTCTACACGCTCGGCAAGACGCAGATACTCGCCTTGCGCGAAGAGTGGCGCGCGCGTCTGGGCGACTCGTTCCGCCTCGGAGAGTTTCACGACCGGCTTCTGAGCTACGGCATGCCGCCCGTCAAAATTCTTCGCATGGCGATGCTCGGCGACAACGGCGCGCGGCGCGGCGTCGCGGCGTCGAACGGCGCGGTCGCGGACGAGCCTTCCGTGCCCGTCGAGTTCTCCGTGCTGGCGACGGGGACTTTCAGCGGCTACGAGGGCGCGCGCGCGGTCGAGCTCGTGACGGACGAGGCCGCGTGGCGTCGCGCGTGGGGCTTAATCGGCGGCGAGCGCCCCGTGCCCGAGGTCAACTTCAACACGCACGCCGTCGTCTTGGTCTATCAGGGGATGCAGCCGAGGGGCGGTTACGGCGTCGAGCTGACGGGCGTGCGCCGCGTTGGCACAATGCTTGCCGTGAAGGTCAACGAGCGACGTCCGGCGTCCGGAGACATTACAACGCAGGCGCTCACCTCGCCGTTCGTCGCGGCCTCGATACCGAAACCGCCCTCGGGAGCGTTTGTGCGCTTCGATGACGGGCAAAACGGCACGAGGCGGGCGCAACCTGAACGCAACGAAAATGTAAGACCTCGCGTGCGGGGCGCGAAGAGACGCAGGGCGCGGCGGCCATAAAACGGCGAACCGGCGTGTCTTGAAATTCATCGAAACGTAGCCAAAAGATACGCCGCCCGTCGTCGGGCCGGCCCGTTTGGCTCAATAAATTGAATTCTCTCCTCGTGCAGCGAAGCCTCGGACAAGCGGTTCTGGTTTGACAGGACTCGAAGGCAGGGGAAGGGAAGCTCTCGACGCGAAAGAAGCGGCGCGCGCCCTGTCCCGAGGTGGAAGGCGACGCCGCTTTCGACGTTTATCGAGAAGACAAAAACTTGTGGGCGCTTAGAATCCCGACTCGATGAACGAGCGCCCGACGGAGGGAAGAAAAATGTATTCGAGCATTCAAAGACGCGCGAAGCTGGCGACCATTTTCGTGGCGCTCTCGCTTCTGGCCGCGCCCATCGCGACGCTCGGCCAGACGCGGATCGAGATGCCGAGCAACAAGTACAGCGTCCGCGACGACGTGCAGCTCGGCCAACAGGCTTCGGTCGAGGCCGAACGGCAGTTGCCGCTTCTTCGCGACGGACAGGTCGAGGCTTACGTGCAGGACGTCGGGCAGCGACTCGTCTCGGCCATCCCGCCCGAGTTCCGTCACCCCGAGTTCCAGTACCGCTTCCGCGTCGTCGACGCGCGCGACATCAACGCCTTCGCCCTGCCGGGCGGGCCGATGTACGTCAACCGTGGGATGATCGAGGCGGCGCGCACCGAAGGCGAGATGGCCGGTGTGATGGCGCACGAGATTTCGCACGTCGCGCTTCGCCACGCCACGGCGCAGGCGACCGAGACGCAGAAGTTTCAAATCGGCTCGGCCATCGGGCAGATTCTCGGCGGCATCATCGGCGGCGTGCCCGGCGCGGTCATCGGCGCGGGCTCGCAAATCGGCTTCGGCGCGGGCGCTCTGAAGTACAGCCGCAAGTACGAGACGCAGGCCGACATCCTCGGCGCGCAGATCATGGCGCGCGCCGGCTACGACCCGCGCGACCTCGCCAACATGTTCCGCACCATCGCGGGGCAGGGCGGCGGGAGCCGTGGCCCCGAGTGGCTGTCGAGCCACCCCGACCCCGGCAACCGTTACCAGAAAATCAATCAGGAGGCGGCGCAGCTTCGCATCACCGGCCCGCGCCGCGACACGGCCGCGTTCCGACAGATTCAGAACCGCCTGCGCGGCTACCCGCAGGCGCGCACGATGGCCGAGATCGCGCGCTCCGGTCAGCAGTATCCTTCGGGGCAGCAGTACCCGAACGACTCGCGCTACCCTGTGGGCGAGCGCGTCGCCTACCCGTCGACCCGCTACCGCACCTATCAGGGCGGGCAGCTCTTCCGCATCAGCCACCCGGACAACTGGCAGCAGTTGGGTAGCGGCGGCAGCACCGTCTTGTTCGCGCCGCAGGGCGCTTACAACAGTCAGGGGGCCTTCTCGCACGGCGTGATGGTCGGCGTCGCGCGGACGAACGGGCGCAACCTCCGTCAGGCGACCGACGAGTACGTGCGCGGGCTTCTGCAAACGAACACGTACCTGCGCGCGCGCAGCAACAACTACCAGCGCGCCTCTATCGCGGGCCGCAGCGCCCTCGCCATCCCGCTCGCCGGTCGCTCGAACCTGACGGGCGCGAACGAGAGCGCCTACGTCTACACAACGCTTTTGCGCGACGGCTCGCTGTTCTACGTCATCGCGGTTGCGCCGTCGAACGAGTTCGGCACGTACCAGCGCACGTTCTCGAACGTCATCAACTCGATTCAGCTCAACGACTGACGTTCGCCCGTTGACTGTCCTCAACCGAACCGGAGCGAAGGGGTTCGTCAATCACCGGCGACCCCTTCGCTCCGCCATTTAAGGTATACTGAAGCCTAAAAAAAGGAGCACACTAACTAACAATGGCGAGAGGCTGGGAGAGCAAGGCCGTCGAGGAGCAGATGAACGCGGCGGGCGAGCGCCCGCGTGAGAGCGGCGCGGCCTACGACGCCTCGCCCGAGGTGCGCGCCCGCCGCGCACGCCTCGAAACGCTCAGGATGTCGCACGCGCGCACGCGCGACCAACTGGGCCGCGTGACCAGCGCCGCCCACCGCGCGATGCTCGAACGCACGCTCCGCGCACTCGAAAGCGAGATGGCCGAGTTGGCTTAAGCGGGGCGACAGGCGGGAGGCGAAAGTCTGAAGGTGTGAAGGCCGGCGGGCGTCGGTGAGAGTACTGCTACTCTCACCGACGCCCGCCGGCCTTCGCGCCTAAAGCGCGCGCGCGCCTACATCTTCGTGCCGCACTCGGGGCAGAACTTCGGCGCGCCTTCCGGCTCGTGCCCGCAGGAGGAGCAGCAAGGGTGCGCGGCCTTCGCGGGCGTCCCGCACTCGGGGCAGAACTTGGCCTTGCCCATCTCCGACCCGCACGAAGTGCAGCGCGAGGGCGTCGCCGCGGCCTCTTGACTCTTGACGGCCGCGGGCGCTTTGGCCGTCGCGCCCGCGCTCATGTCGACGCCCGCGACGTAGTCGGTCGCGCGCGCCTTCTCGTCCAACTGCTCGCGCGCGGCCTGCGCCTTGGCCTGCGCGTGCGACGCGGCGAACTCCTCCTGATAGTCGGGCGCGCACTCCTCGCACTGACCGGCCGCCGCGTTCCAACAGACCTCGGGGCAGACCCAACGCCCGCAGCGCGAACACTGATGGAAATGCTCGCGCCCTTCGGCCACGGCCTTCTGCAAAGCCTCGTCGTGGGCCTTGCCGCCGACGGCGCGCTGTAGTTCGTAGGCGGAGTTTCCGGCCGACGAGGCCCACCCGCCGAAGATGTTTCCGGCCGCGCGCAGGAGCGACCCGGCCGTGCCGGTGACAGAAGGTTGGAAGCGCGACATGTAGCCGTTGCCGCACTTGTCGCAGTTGAACTTGAACTGATAGCCGCGGTCGGTCGAAAGGTCTTCGTAGTTATTGACGAACTGAATCATTGCCATGACGAGGGAAACCTCCGAAAACAGTGACGAGTGATGAGTGACGAGCGACGAGCTAAGTCACGAGTTTCGAGCAAGCGTCCGACGTTCGGGGCCGCCGGTCGAATAAAAATAACAGTTGCCCGTCAGCTTGTCATCCGTCATTTTTCGACGGCGGCCGACCCTCCATAGACGCCATTCACCACCCACCATTTACGACTCACGATTGACGACTCACGGCCATTAACTCGTCACTCGTCCTGCTCTTCAGTCACTCTTCGCTCTTCTTCGCTTCTTGCCAGAGCGTCTCCATCTCTTCGAGCGTGGCCTCGCCGGGGGCGCGGCCCTTGGCCGCCATCCCGCGCTCGACGTGGCGGAAGCGGCGTCGGAACTTGCG
>DASUNL010000120.1:0-9964 GCA_036277175.1 Pyrinomonadaceae bacterium
GAGGCGGGCGGCGTCCGCGGCCTCGCGTGCGAACCTCTCTGGCGCGAAGGCTTCCATAACCTCTTCTCGACGCGCGGCGGCGGCCGAAGCAATTTTCCCGAAAACTCGCTCAACCTCGCGGGCTTCTCCGACGACGCGGCCGAGAACATCTACGAGAACCGACGCCGCTTCCTCAATCTGCTCGGCGGCGCAGACGCTTGGACGCTCGCCGCCTGTTGGCAGGTTCACGGCGTCGACGTGCGCGTCGTGGGGGACGCGGCCGACGCGCGCTCACGCGAAGAGTCGGAGCAGACTTACTGTGACGCGCTCGCGACGCGCTCGCCCGGCGTGCTCGTCGGCGTTAAGACGGCCGACTGCGTGCCCGTCCTTTTGGGCGACGCTGTGACGGGCGCGTGCGCCGCCGTCCACGCGGGCTGGCGCGGCACGCTCGCGCGCATAGTAGCGCGCACGCTCGTCCGTATGGAAGAGGAGTTCGGCACGCGCGCCCGTGATGTGTGCGCGGCCATCGGCCCGGCGGCGCGCGGGTGTTGCTACGAGGTCGGGCCGGAAGTCGTCGAAGCGTTCACGTCGGAGTTCGAGCGCGGCCGTGAGTGGTTCGCGCCCACGAGCGACGGACGCGCCCTCGCAGACCTCCACCGCGCCAACCGCGCGCAGCTCGAAGAGGCGGGCGTCGCGCCACGTTCGATACACGTCGCGCCGCTCTGCACCATCTGCCGCCCCGACCTCTTCTTCTCCTACCGCCGCGACCGCCCCCTCTACGGGCGCACGGGTCGCCTGCTCTCCGTCATCGGCAGACAGTGATTAGCAATCAGCAATCAGCGTTCAGCTATCAGCACACGGCAAAAGCCGAGGCGCGAGTTGACGCCGACGACCAAGCCCTTCAATCCGTTTTCGGTTTGGCTGAAAGCTGAGCGCTGATTGCTGACTGCTACCTATCGCCTTCGCCTGCCGCCGCCGAAGATGTTTCGGTTGATGCTCTGGACGGGGTCGTCGGGGCCGACGACGCCGATGGGCAAAGTCATGTCCTTCCTGTCGGGCTGGAAGCAGACCGTGTCGGAGCACGCCTGATAGTTGACGACGACGCGCAGGCGCGCGACGCCCTCGGGGAAGTTTTCGGGGAAGGTCAGGTTAAAGCGCATCACGGCGCGCCCCTCGTAGACGGCCAGACGCTCTTCCGAGAACTCGAACTTGCGCACGACCGCGCGCGGGTATCTAACTGGCGACACCTTGACGCCGCGCGGCGCGGTGACGCGCACGACCGTCGCCACCGTGTAGCGGCTCAAGGGGCGGTTCGAGTTGACGTGCAGCCCGCGCGGGATGTCCATCACGACGGCCGCCTGCAAGGTGCGACCGCGCTGCGCCTTGTTCGACGCGGCGAGGACGTTGGCCGGTATCTCGCCTTCGGCCGCGAGGGCCGCGAAAGGAAACGTCGGCGTGGCGACGCGCGTCGCGGGGAGCGCGGGCGTTTGCAGAGTCGCGGCGAGCAAAAATACGATTGCGAGTCGGGTGAAATTCTTTCTTTTCATCATCAGTCCGTCAAACTTCAAAGGGATTTGGGAGTCACGAAATTTTACACGCGCGGCGGCGGAAACGAAAACCGCCCGGCCGCCCCGAAGAGATGCCCGCACGCGCGCTCGGGTTCGCCGCGCGTGTCGTCGCGCACTTATAGAGAGAGTTGATGAAGTGTGGGTTGGGCGGGGGCGGTGTCGCGGCGGGCGGCGAGTTGGCCGCAGGCGGCGTAGATGTCGCGGCCGCGCGGGCGTCGGACGAAGGCGCGCACGCCTTTGCGTTCGAGTATCTGTTTGAACGACGCGACGCGCTCTTCCGTCGAAGGGCGGTAGGGGAGCGGGTCGGCCGGGTTGTGCGGGATGAGATTGACCTTGACGCGCTGTAGCCCGTGGCGATTTAAAAGATTCGCCAACTGACGCGCCTGCTCGTCCGAGTCGTTGACGCCGTCGAGCATCACGTACTCGAAGGTGAAACGCTCGCCCGGACGGAGCGACTGCTCGAACTCGCGGCACGCCGAGAGCAGTTCTTCGAGCGGCCAGCGTTTGTTAATCGGCATCAGCTCGTCGCGCAGCGCGTCGTCGGGCGCGGCGAGCGAGATGGCGAGGTGCGGTCGAGACGCGCGCTCGGCCAACTCGCGTATGCGCGGGACGATGCCCGCCGTCGAGACGGTGACGCGGTTCGGGACGATGTGAAGCCCCGCCGGGTCGGACATCACTTCGAGCGACTTCATCAGCGGCTCGAAGGCGAGGAAAGGCTCGCCCGCGCCCATCGCGACGAGGTTCGTCCCGCGCGGCGTGCGCGCGCCCACGCCGTAGGCGTCGTTTAAGGCGACGACGATCTGCTCGACCATCTCTCCGGCCGTGAGCGTCCTCAGAAGTCCGAGCTTCGCCGTCAGACAAAAACTGCATTGCAGGGGGCAGCCCGACTGCGAAGAGAAGCAGATGGTGTCGCGCCGCTCTTCGGGGATGAAGACGGTCTCGACGGGCAGACGGTCGCTCGTCTTCATCAGGTAGCGGCGCGTGCCGTCAGAGGCGACGTAACGCTCCTCGACCGTGAGGGTCGAAGCGGTCGCGCGCTCGGCGAGCCGCGCGCGAAAACTCTTCGGCAGGTCGGTCATCTCGTCGAACGAGCGTAGGCGGCGCGCGTGGAGCGACGCGAAGATTTGACGGCCGCGATAACGTGGCTCGCCCATTTCCGCCACCAGCGCCTCCAACTCTTCGCGCGCGAGGCCCGTGAGATGCACCTGCTTTTCCATGACTCGATGAGTTTACAACGCGCGGGCCGCGACTCACAGCCGCCGTCACGCCGCAAAGACTTTCGCGGCCGCGCGCTGGTCGTGATATTTTGAGCGCGGGAGGAATTTGGCCGGGATGAAGGACGACAGGCGCAGGGTTTCGCTCGAAGAGGCGCTCGGACTTTTGCCGACGCCCGAAGGGAAGCGTTTCGCGACCGTGTTCAGGCACGGCACGCTGCTCGTCGAAATCTACGCGCCGCGCGGGCAAGACCCGCAGCAGCCGCACACGCGCGACGAGGTCTACGTCGTCGCGCGCGGGAGCGGCGAGTACGTCTGCGGCGGCGAGCGCGCGCCGGTCGCGCAGCACGACTTCCTCTTCGCCCCGGCCGGCGTCGAGCACCGCTTCGAGAACTTCACGGACGACTTCGCCGTCTGGGTCATGTTCTACGGGCCGGAGGGCGGCGAGTGAGAGCGGGTTCAAGAAACTTCTGTCGCGTGTTGGCGCTCGTGCTCGTCGCGGCGAGCGGTTGCGGCGCGTCGCCTCGCGGCGGCGCTCAGAGCGGCGCGAAGCAGAACGCGGGCGCGCAGAACTCGTCGGCGCAAGACTCGTCCGCTCAAAACTCCGGCGGGCGGCGCGGCGCGGACGGAGAGTCGAGGGCGGAGGTGGTGTCGAGCGGCTCGCCCTTGCTCGACCGTCTGGTCGAGGCGGCGATTGAGCGCACGCGGCACGAGGTGCGTTACGACCCGACCTACTTCCGCATCCCTTATCCGGGCGGCGACGTGCCGGCCGAGGTCGGCGTCTGCACGGACGAGGTGATTCGCTCCTACCGCAAGCTCGGCATCGACCTTCAGCGCGAAGTCCACGAGGACATGCGCTCAAACTTCCGCCTCTACCCGCGCAACTGGGGTTTGAAACGCCCCGACACGAACATCGACCACCGCCGCGTGCCGAACCTCCGCGTCTTCTTCGCGCGCAAGGGCCAGTCGCTCCCCGTCACCGCGCGCGCCGAAGATTATCGGCCCGGCGACATCGTCACGTGGGACTTGGGCGGAGGGCTGACGCACATCGGCATCGTCGTCGGCGTCCGCGCCGAAGCGAGCCCCGCGCGCTTTCAGATCGTCCACAACATCGGCGCGGGGCCGAAGATGGAGGACGTGCTGTTTAACTGGACGATCACCGGCCACTACCGCTACACGGGGCCGGCGGCGCGCTAGGAGGATGAGAGACGCGCCGATGACAGTCACGTTCAGAGACGTCGACCGCGAGAACTTCTACCGTTGCGTCAAGCTCGACGTGCGCGACGACCAGCGTGGGTTCGTCGCCACCAACGTCTTCTCCATCGCGCAGTCGAAGGTCGAGCCGACCTACATCACGAAGGTCGTCTACGACGGCGACGAGATGGTCGGCTTCGTCATGTACGGCTTCGAGCCTGACGACGGACGTCACTACCTCGGCCGCCTGATGATTGACAAGCGGCATCAGGGCAAGGGCTACGGGCGCGCGGCGACCGTCGAGGTCATCGAGCGTCTGCGGCGCGAGCCTGAGTGCCGCGAAGTCTTCCTCTGGGTCAACGTGAAGAACGAGGGCGCGCGCAAACTTTATGAAAGCCTCGGCTTCGAGGGCACGGGCGAGATGCACGAGAACGAACACGAGGAGTTGATGAGACTTAAGTTGGACGAGTCTTGCGCCCCTTCACGCGCGCCGGAGGAGTCGGCTTGAATCTCGAACGCTTCGGCTGGGACGACTTCTTCGCCTCGGGGTTCGGCACTTACGCGGCCGAGGGGTTCGAGCCCGCGCGCGTCATCCTCCAGCACAATAAAATTTACCTGCTCCAGACCGAGGCGGGCGAGACGCAGGGCGAGACTTCGGGGCGTCTGCGACACCTCGCGCGCGGGCCGGAGGAGCTTCCGGCCGTCGGCGACTGGGTCGCCATCCGCCGACGGCCCGAGCGCGCTTCGGCGACCATCCACGCGGTGCTCCCGCGCCGCAGCAAGTTCTCGCGCTTGGCCGCCGGGACGCGCAACGAAGAGCAGGTCGTCGCGGCCAACGTCGACACGGTCTTCCTCGTCGTCGGACTCGACAACGACTTCAACCCGCGCCGCGTCGAGCGTTATCTGATTACGGCTTGGGAGAGCGGCGCGCGGCCCGTCGTCGTGCTCAACAAGGCAGACCTGACGCCCGAGGCCGAGGAGCGCCGCCGCGAGGTCGAGCGCGTCGCGCCGGGCGCTGACGTGGTGCTGATGAGCGCCAAGCGCGACGACGCTTTGGAAGAGATCGCGCCCTTCGTCGAGCCGCGAAAGACGGTCGCCTTCGTCGGCTCGTCGGGCGTCGGCAAGTCGACAATCGTCAACCGGCTCGTCGGCGCGGAGGTGCAGAAGACGCGCGAGGTGCGCGCTTCGGACGAGCGCGGCCAGCACACGACGACGCACCGCGAGCTGCTCCTGCTCCCCTCGGGCGCGCTCATCATCGACACGCCGGGGATGCGCGAGCTGCAACTTCTCGTGAGCGAGCGCGGGATGCGCGAGACCTTCGAGGACATCGAGGGGCTTGCCAGCGAGTGCCGCTTCGGCGACTGTCGACACGAGGAAGAACCCGACTGCGCCGTGCGCGAAGCCCTCTCGACGGGCGCGCTCGACGCGGAGCGTTATGCTAACTATCGCAAGATGCGTCAGGAGATGCAGCACCTCGCCGCGCGCCAAGACCCGCGCGCCGCGCGCGAGGAGAAGGAGCGCGCCAAACGTCTGTCGCGCGCCGCCAACGACGCGGTCAAGCAGAAGCAGAAGCGCAAAAGTTAAACCCTCGTCTCGCTCGCCCCTGCCCGTCCGCCTAAACGTCCCTCATTCTCCTGCCACGAAACACGCGCGCGTGGTGTTCACAAGATGACGGCACACGTGTATCTAATCGACAGCTATCTCGTCGAACGACTCCGCGTACATCGCGTTGGACAAGAATCCATGAAAAGAATCACCCCCCTCTTCGCTCGCTCGGCCATCTTCGCCGCGTCGCTCGCTCTCGGGTTCGCGCACGCCCCGGCCGCGACTCAAAACTCGACCGAACGCGCGCCGCAAATCTCCGTCCGCCCGTCGGGCCGCGTGCTCTTGGGCGACGCGGTCGGCGTCGTCGTCTCGAACCTGCGGCCCGGACAGGCGGTCGTCCTGCGCGCGACGACGACCGACACGAAGGGGCGGCGCTGGAACTCGTCGGGCTTCTACCGCGCCGACGCGCGCGGCGTCGTCGACACGGCGCGGCAAGCTTCGGAGGGCGGCACGTATCTCGGCGTTGACCAGTGGGGGTTGTTCTGGTCGATGACGATGGCGGCCGACACGCCCGAAGGCGAGCGCGAGCCGGCGCACTTCCAGTCGGGCTTCGCCGACAACAAGAGGTCGAACGTCGTCCGCGTCGAGGCGCGCGAGGGCGGGCGCACGCTCGCCGGTGCGGACATCGAGTTGGTCTACATCGCGCCGGAGGTCACGATTACGCCCGTCCGTGAGAATGGAATCGTCGGCAACTTCCACGCGCCTTCGGCCGCGCCGCCAAGGGGCCGACGCTGGCCCGGCGTCATCGTCGTCGGCGGCTCGGAGGGCGGGATGCACTCGGCGAACGCGACGGCGAAGCTGCTCTCGTCGCGCGGCTACGCGGTGCTGGCGCTCGCCTACTTCAACATGGAGACGCTGCCCGCGCAGCTCGAAGAGATACCGCTCGAATACTTCAAGCGGGCGATTGACTGGATGCGCGCCAACCCGTCGGTCGATGCCGAAAGGCTCGCCTTCGCCGGCTCGTCGAAGGGCGGCGAGGCGGCGCTCCTCGTCGCATCGACCTACCCGGAAGTGAAGGCGGTCGTCGCCTACGTCCCCGCGCACGCCGCCTTCCAGAGCATCAGGTTCGGCGGGCAGCAGACGGTCAAATCATCTTGGTCGTTTCAGGGGCGGCCCGTCCCCTTCGTCCCTTACGCCGGGGCGACCGAGAGGCACGACGGGATACGCGCCGTCTACTTGGACGGCCTCGGCGACTCGGAGGCCGCGCGCGCCGCGCTGATTCCCGTCGAGCGCATCAGAGGGCCGGTGCTCGTCATCTCGGGGACGGACGACCGCCTCTGGCCTTCGGGGCCGATGGCCGAGCGCGTCGTCGAGCGTCTGCGCAAAGAACGCTTCCGCTTCCCTTATCAACACCTGAGCTACGAGGGCGCGGGCCACTCGCTCACCGCGCCCGCGCAAATCCCCCTCGCCGGGCCGCCGTCGCGCTTCCCCCTCGGCGGCACAGACCGCGCCAACGCCAACGCCAGAGCCGACGCCTTCCTCAAGGTCGTCGCCTTTCTCGATGAGCACCTGAAAAAATAGAGCAACGCCCACCCCACGGGAAACGTCCCACACTGTCACCCCGGCGGCCGACGCATCGTCGGAGACTTGCGCGGCGGCTGCGCTTCCGTCCTGAGTCGGCGTCGCGTGGGTTGTGACATTCTCTCCCAACTGAGTCTAAAATAGGGCCGGACTCGAAACCCCCTTCTCCCAAGCAACTAAGACAGACCGCGCACGGGGCCGCGACCTACTCCCCTCGGCCCGCTTCGCCGGACGTGTGTGTCCGTGCCCGAGAAATTTTTGAATAAAGGAACACGATGAGAAAGCACCTCTTCATTCTCACGCTGGCCGCACTCTCGCTTGTCGCGACGACGGTGCAGAACGCTTCGGCACAGACCGCGACCGGCGCGACCGCCGCGACGCGCCCCGCGCAAGGTCAACACCTCATCGGCGAAGTGACCGCGCTCGACGCCGCCGGCGCGCGCGTCGTCATCAAGACCGACGCGGGCGCGACCCAAGCCGTGCTCGTCGACGAGAAGACCGTCTACCGTCGCGTGCCGCCCGGCGAGACGAGCCTCGACAAGGCCGAGCGCATCACGGCCGGAGACTTGAAGGTTGGCGACCGCGTGCTCGTCCCCGGCGGCGCAACGCTCGCCGAGGGCGCGGCCGCGCGGCAAGTCATCGTGATGGCGCGCGAGGCCGTCGCGACGAGGCGCGAGCAGGAGCGCGACGACTGGCGGCAGCGCGGCATGAACGGGCGCGTCATGTCGCTCGACCCGGCGAAGCGCGAGATAACGGTCGAGACGCGCACGCGCGAGGGCGCTCAGACGGTCGTCATCACGCCGTCGGCAAGCGCGCGACTCCTGCGCTACGCGCCCGACTCTCTGCGACCGGCCGATGCGCAACCGGCCGCCTTCACGGACATACGTGTCGGCGACCAACTGCGCGCGCGCGGCGAGCGCGCGGCCGACGGCTCGCGACTCGCGGCCGAGGAGGTCATCACGGGTTCGGTCGCGCGCGTCTCGGGGCGCGTCGAGTCGGTTGACGCGGCGCGCGGCGAACTCGTCGTGCGCGGCGAGCAGAACGAACAGACCTACACGGTCACGGTCGGCCAGCGGACGACGCTGCGGCGCATCCCGCGCGAGACGCTCGAAGAGCTGGCGAAGATGCGCGACGAGCGGCGCGCGCGTCGCGGCGAGTCGGGCGACGGGGCGGCTCGCGCAGAGGGCGGCGAGCGTCGCGGCCGTCGCGGCGAGGGAGGGCGTCGCGGTGATGGTGAGAGACGCGCTGAAGGTGAGCGACGCGGCGACGGACAGCGTCGCGGCGGCGGCCGGAACTTCCAGCAGATGTTCGAGAACCTCCCGGCCGTCACGCTCGCCGAGTTGAAGAAGGGCGACGCGGTCGTCGTCACGGGCACGACGGCCGAAGACGCGAGCCGCGTCACGGCCGCCTCGCTCGTCACGGGCGACGCCGAGTTCTTCCGTCTCCTCCAACGCTTCGGGCGCGGGCCGGGCGGCGGAGGCCCGATGAGTCCCGGCCTGCCCGGCGACGTCATCGGCGGAAACACAGGCGGGCGCGACCAACCCCAGCAGCCCCCACGGCAGTAATTTGAGATTCGCTTGAACGTGTGAGGGAAGGGAATGAAAACTCTTTTCGGAGGCGCGGCCCGCGCGCGCGCGTTTGGTTTCGGACTGCTTCTGGCGTCGCTGCTCTGCGCGTCCGCTTCGGCGCAGCAGTCGCTCGGCACTCTGCGCGGTCAGGTCGTTGACACGTTCGGCGGCGTCATCATCGGCGCGACCGTTACCGTCGCGGACGCGGCCGGCGTCGAGCGCACCGCGACGACCGACGACGAGGGTCGCTACGCGCTCGCCGGCCTCGCGCCCGGACGCTACACCGTGCGCGCCACCGCGCCCGGCTTCGACGAGTACGTGAACGCCGAGGTCGAGGTCGCGGCGGGCGAGGCCACTGGCCTCGACGTGCTCCTTAACGTGGCCGTCGCGGAGGAAGAGATTACGGTCACGGCCGAAGCGCCCGTCTCGTCAGACCCCGAGTCGAACGCCGGCGCAATCGTGCTTCGCGGCGAAGACTTGGACGCCTTGCCCGACGACCCCGACGACCTGTCCGAAGCCTTGCAGGCGCTCGCAGGCCCTTCGGCGGGCGCGGAGGGCGACGCGCAAATCTTCCTCGACGGCTTCTCGGGCGGTCGCCTGCCGCCGAAGGAGTCGATTCGCGAGATTCGCATCAACCGCAACCCGTTCTCGGCCGAGTACGACCGTCTCGGCTACGGCCGCATCGAGATTTTCACCAAGCCCGGCACGGATCGTTTTCGCGGGCAGAGCTTCTTCAACTTCACCGACGAGAGCTTGAACTCGCGCTCGCCCTTCGCGCGCGAGCGCGCGCCTTATCAATCGCGCCGCTACGGCGGAAACCTCTCCGGCCCCATCGTCTCGAAGAAGGCTTCTTTCTTCTTCGACTTCGAGCGTCGCGAGACAGACGACAACGCAGTCGTCAACGCCATCGTCCTCGACCCGGCGCTCAACCCCGTCGAGTTCAACGAGACCATTTTGACGCCCGTCCGCCGCACGACCTTTAGCCCGCGCCTCGACTGGCAGTTGAACCCGACCAACACGCTCGTCGCGCGCTACACTTACGAGCGCGCGTCGCGCATCAACGAAGGCGTCGGCGGCTTCAACCTGCCCGAGCGCGCCTTCGATTCCGAGTCGACGCAGCAGACTTTGCAACTCACAGAGACGGCCATCATCAACCAGCGCGTCATCAACGAAACGCGCTTCCAGTACACGCGCGAGCGTAGGCTTCAGGAGGGCGGCACGCTCTCACCCACGCTCCGCGTCAACGACGCCTTCACCGCCGGCGGCGCGCAGGTCGGACTCTCGGCCGACGAAGAGGATCGCTTCGAGCTTCAGA
>DASUNL010000121.1:0-2821 GCA_036277175.1 Pyrinomonadaceae bacterium
TGCGCGCGCGCGGCCGTGGCCGCGGCGAGGCACACGAAGAGCGCCAAGAGTAAAGCGCGAAGATTGACTGACAGTCGGGTTCGCATCGGTTGAGTGATGATAGCAACAAGACGCTGCCCACGGCGAGCGCGCAAAGCGTCACGTCACTTTCCGTCTTTCATCAGCGCCGCGCCTCAGTCGCCGAGCGCGAGGTGCATCAGGTAGAAGAACGCCACGCCGACGAATACGACGAGCGACACCAGAGGGTTCTTCTCCTCCATGTGATTGACTTCGGGGATGAGGTCGCTCGCCGCGACGTACAGCGTCACGCCCGCCGAGAAGGGGAGCGCATAAGCCGTCAGCTCACTCACGCGCGTCTGCAAGAGCGCGACGGCGAGCACGCCGGCCAGCGTCGCCGCGCCGATGACGAGCGTCGCGTAGAGCGCGTGTCGCGGCGCACGCCCGGACGCCAGCATGATCGAGGCGGCCGTGAACCCTTCCGGCACTTTGTGGAGGAGGATGGCGAGGAAGACGAGCAGGCCGACTCTTCGGTCGACGCTGAAGGCGGCGGCGACCGAGACGCCGTCGAAGAAGGTGTGGATGGAGAGTCCGCCGATGGCCGTGTAGGCGGCCGAGGGGCGGATGAGCGCCTCTGGGTGCGTCTCCGCGCCGAAGTGAAAATGGGGCGCGACCGTGTGTTCAAAAAAATGGATGAGGAGATAACCCGTCAGCAGAAGCGCGAAGGCCGTCGTGATTCCCTCGCCGGGCGTGCCGCCCCTCGATGCCCAAATCTGGACGGCCGCCGGGACGATTTCGATGAAGATGGCCGCCAGCATGAAACCCGCCCCGAGCGCGACGAGGTATTTGAGCGTGCGCGGGCTGCGGGCCGCCGCGCCCGTGCGCGTCAGCAAGAGTCCGCCGAAGACGTTGGCCGAGGCCACGAGCAGCCCGAAGAAGAGGAGTTCCCCGTAGTTCATCCGCGATTCAGGAAGACTCTCGTTGGTGACAGGGTTTGTTAATAACGTGCGGCACTATACAGGATGGCCGCCCACTTTGCCACGCTTAGGGGCGGTCGCGACGTACACCAAATCGTGCTTAAAATTCTCGATTTAACATAATTTTTGTGCTTGACAGCCTTTGTAGGAGAAGCGTACTATGCGCGGCGGGTGGAGAAAAGTGGCTAAAAGTGGCCTTTTAGCCATCATCTGTTAGAGTTCTACTTTAACTTTTAAGCAACCTCGCCCCTTCCGCCCGCCGCAAACTCCTATGTTGAGAGGAAATTACACGGCGAGGATGGATTCAAAGGGGCGGCTCAAGGTTCCGACGGTCTTCAGACGCTATATAGAAGAGAAGTATCAGAACACCGAATTCTACGTGACGAGCCTGACCGGCGACTGCGCGCGAATCTACCCCTTACCCGAATGGGAGTCAATCGAGCAGCGCCTCAACCTTCTCCCCTCGATGGAGCCCTCGCGGCGGAAGTTCCTTGACAGAACGAACTACTACGGCCAGCAGGCCGCGATAGACACTCAGGGTCGCATCCTGATTCACCCGCTGCTCAGGAAAAGCGCGGGCGTCATGGGCGACGTGGCCGTGCTCGGATATTTGACATACATGGAGGTGTGGGAGCTGGAACGCTTCGAGCGGCGTCTGCTCTCCGACCCATACACGGAAGAGGACGAGGCGTCGATTGCGCGCCTCGGAATCTGAAAAGCAGTGGCCGAGTGACAAGTGATGAGTGACAAGTCAACACCGGCAGTCAGTCGCTCGTCTTGCTCGTCACTCGTCACTCGTCACTCGTCGCTGCTTTTCAAGACCACGGGGCGGTGGTGATGGCGGAGTCCGGAGGGGGGCCGGACACGCCCCATCGCCCCGTGTTGCTAACTGAGACGGTCGCGCTCCTCGCGCCCGAGCGCGGCGGACTCTTCGTCGACGCGACGCTCGGCCTCGGCGCCCACGCCGAGGCGATACTCGAAGCCTCGGGTGACGCGCGCGTCCTCGGCATCGACCGCGACCCCGCGGCCCTGCGACTCGCCTCCGAAAGACTCGCGCGATTCGGACAGCGCCTGCGCTGTGTCCGCGCCCGCCACGAAGAGATCGCGCGCGTCGTCGCCGAAGCGGGCGAGAGTGAGTTGAGCGGAGTCTTGGCAGACCTCGGCGTCTCCTCCTTGCAGTTCGACACGCCCGAGCGGGGTTTTAGTTTCCGCCACGACGCGCCGCTCGACATGAGGATGGATGCCGAGGGCGACGATGAGACGGCCGCCGAACTGCTCGCGCGTCTCGAAGAGGAAGAGATAGCACGCATCATCTTTGAATATGGCGAGGAGCGGCGTTCGCGCCGTATCGCACGCTGGATAGTCGAAAAGCGCGAGCAAGGGCGACCGATTGAGACGACCGCGCAACTGGCCGAGTTGGTCGCGCGCGCGGTCGGCTACAAGCGGGGGGATCGCATCCACCCGGCGACGCGGACGTTTCAAGCTTTGCGCGTCGCGGTCAATCACGAGCTTGAAGGGTTGGAAGGTTTCATCGAAAGTGCCGTTGATCTTTTACAGTCGGGAGGACGCCTTGCGGTCATCAGCTTCCACTCGCTTGAAGACCGCGTGGTGAAGAGAAGCCTCCGCCGCCTCGCGGGTCAATGCGAGTGCGGCCCGCGCGTGCCGGTCTGCGTGTGCGGCGCGCGGCGCGCGGCGGAGATTTTGACACGTCGGCCCGTCACGCCGACGGAAGGCGAGATGGAGGAGAACCCCCGCGCGCGCAGCGCCAAACTGCGCGCCTGTCAGAAACTTTGAATGCGACCCGGCTTTGGCGGGCCACTGAAAACAGCCAAGCCCTCACTCCCAGA
>DASUNL010000122.1:0-6097 GCA_036277175.1 Pyrinomonadaceae bacterium
CAGCGTTCAGCCATCAGCCCACGACCGTCCGCCGCGCGCCTGACTGCTCCCGCAAGCTCCGCGCCTTCTCTCGTCCGCTCTACCAAAGCTGACCGCTGAACGCTGACTGCTGACTGCTAGCTCGTCACTCGTCACTCGTCACTTTTTTAGTCTCCGAGAGTTGACCCGAGGCGCTCGGATGAGCGATGCTTGGGCCGAGAACCCTTTTAAATTCTAACCGCAAGCGAGTGCAATCTATGAGCAAAGCAGCAACGGAAATGTCGACGGGTACGCCGCTCACCATCTACTCCGAGGACGAAGAGATGTTCCGCGCCTCTGTGCGCGAGTTCGCCGAGGGCGAGATACGGCCGCGCGTCGAGGAGATGGACGAGCACGCGAAGATGAGTCCCGACGTCATCAAGCACCTGTTCGACTTGGGGCTGATGGGCATCGAGACGCCCGAGGAGTTCGGCGGCGCGGGCGCGTCGTTCTTCACGGCCATCGTCGGCGTCGAAGAGTTGTCGCGCGTCGACCCCTCGGTCGGCGTCCTGATGGACGTGCAGAACACGCTCGTCAACAACGCACTGATTCGTTGGGGCAACACCGAGCAGAAGAAGAAGTACCTGCCGCGTCTCGCTTCGGACACCATCGGCGCATACGCCTTGAGCGAGGCCGGGTCAGGCTCGGACGCCTTCGCCATGCAGACGCGCGCCGTCGACCGAGGCGACCACTTCGAGGTCACCGGCCAGAAGCTCTGGATTACGAACGGCGTCGAGGCCGAAATCTTCATCCTCTTTGCTAACGCCAAACCCGAAGAAGGCTACCGAGGCATCACCGCCTTCGTCGTCGAGAAGAACTTCGACGGGTTCGCCGTCGGCAAGAAGGAGAACAAGCTCGGCATCCGCGCCTCTTCGACGACCGAGATTATTCTCGACGGATGCCGCGTGCCGAAGGAGAACGTGCTCGGCGAAGTCGGCAAGGGCTACAAGGTTTCCATCGAGACTTTGAACGAGGGGCGCATCGGCATCGGCGCGCAGATGATTGGCCTTGCGCGCGGGTCGCTCGAAGCGGCGCTCCGCTACACGGGCGAGCGCGCGCAGTTCGGCAAGCCCATCAACCAGTTTCAGGCCGTGCAGTTTCAACTCGCCGAGATGGCGACGGAGTTGGAAGCCGCGCGCCTGATGGTCTACAACGCCGCGCGCCTCAAGGACGCGGGCCGCCCCTTCGTCAAGGAGGCGGCGATGGCGAAGCTCTACTCTTCGCGCGCGGCCGAGCGCATTTCGTCCAAGGCGATTGAGCTTTACGGCGGCTACGGGTTTGTGAAGGACTACCCCGTCGAGAAGCTCTGGCGCGACTCGAAAATCGGGGCCATCTACGAGGGCACGTCCAACATGCAGCTTCAGACCATCGCCAAGCTGCTGATTGGTAAATAGTAAATCGTCAATAGAAGAAAGCAGTCTTAATCTATTCACGATTGACGATTTACCATTGACTATTTATATGTCCGCTTCGCGCATCGACATCTTTCGGCTCATGCTCCAGAGCGACCCCGACAACACGGCGGTGCTCTTCGGCTTGGCGAAGGAGTACGAGAAGTCCGGCCGCTTCGACGAGGTGGTCGAAACCCTGACCGAGTACCTGACGCGCGCCGACGACGAGGGCAACGCCTACGGCATGCTCGCGCGCGCCTACGCGGAGACGGGCCGCCGCGACGCCGCCCGCCGCGCACTCCAGCGCGGGGCCGAGGTCGCCCTCGCCCACGGCCACCCCTCGATGGCCGAAGACTACCGCGCGACGCTCGAAGCGGATTATCAAGATTGAGATTTTACGTAGGACTGTTACTGCGAGGTGAAAGTCATGGCGACTGAGTTGAAGGCGCGGGAGTATCGGGGTTTGAGCCGCGAGGAGATGGCGGGGATTTACCGGACGATGTATCTGTCGCGGCGCGTCGACGACAAGGAGATTCAGCTCAAGGGGCAGAACAAAATCTTCTTCCAGATTTCGGGCGCGGGCCACGAGGCCGTCCTCGTCGCCGCCGGGATGGCGTTGAAGCCGTCTTACGACTGGTTCTACCCTTACTACCGCGACCGCGCACTCTGTCTGCAACTCGGCATGACCGCGCACGAGCAACTTCTTTCGGCCGTCGGCGCTGCCGAAGACCCCAACTCGCACGGACGCCAGATGCCTTCGCACTGGGGACACAAGAAACTCAACATCGTCTCGCAGTCGTCGCCGACCGGCACGCAGTTCCTACAGGCCGTCGGGTGCGCCGAGGCGAGCTTCCGCGCGACGCTCGTCGAAGAGATTAAGGACAAGGTCGCGGGTTTCAAGGGCGACGAGGTCGTCTACTGCTCGACGGGCGACGGCACGACGAGTCAGGGCGAGTTCTGGGAGGCCCTGAACACGGCGAGCAACCTGAAGCTCCCCGTCCTCTTCCTCGTCGAAGATAACGGCTACGCCATCAGCGTCCCCGTCGAAGTGCAGACCGCCGGCGGCGACGTGTCGCGCTTAGTCTCAGGCTTCCCCGACCTGCTCATACAGAAGTGCGACGGCACAGACGCGGTCGAGTCTTACGAGACGATTAAGCGCGCCGTCGAGCATTGCCGCGCGCGCAAAGGCCCGGCGCTCGTCCACGCGAAAGTCATCCGCCCCTACTCGCACTCGCTCTCCGACGACGAGAAGCTCTACCGGCCCGACGAAGAGCGCACGACGGACGCCGAGCGCGACCCCATCAAGAAGTTCGGCGCGCTGCTCGTCGAGGAAGGTTTGCTGACGCAGGAAGAGCTGCAAGGCATCAAGGACGAGGTTGATAAAGAAGTGTCGGAGGCGGCCGACCGCGCGCTCGCGAGTCCGCAGCCCGACCCCTCGACCGCGACCGATTTCGTCTACTCGCCCGACGTTGACCCGACCGCGAAAGAGTTCGACACCGAAGAGGGCGCGGAACTTTCGGGCAACGCGGGCACGATGGTCGACCTCATCAATCGCTGCTTGCACACAGAGATGGCGCGCGACCCTTCCATCGTCGTCTTCGGCGAGGACGTGGCCGACTGTTCGCGCGAGGAGAACTTGGAGAAGGTGAAGGGCAAGGGCGGCGTCTTCAAGGTGACGGCCAACCTGCAACGCAAGTTCGGCGGCGCGCGCGTCTACAACTCGCCCCTCGCCGAGGCCAACATCGTCGGCCGCGCCATCGGCCTCGCCACGCGGGGCTTGAAGCCCGTCGTCGAGATACAGTTCTTCGATTACATCTGGCCCGCCTATCATCAGATTCGCAACGAGCTGGCGTTGATGCGCTGGCGCTCGGGCGGCGACTGGGCCGCGCCCGTCGTCATCCGCGTCCCCGTCGGCGGCTACCTCAAGGGCGGCGCGGTCTATCACTCGCAATCGGGCGACACCATCTTTACGCACGTCCCCGGACTGCGCGTCGTCTACCCGTCGAACGCGCTCGACGCCAACGGTCTTCTGCGCACTTCGATTCGGTGCGACGACCCCGTCATATTCCTCGAACACAAACACCTCTACCGGCAGGCTTACAACAAGTCGCAGTATCCGGGCGACGACTTCATGATTCCCTTCGGCAAGGCGAAGACGGTGCGCGAGGGGACTGACCTGACCATCATCACCTACGGCGCGCTCGTCCAACGCTCGCTCGTCGCCGCCAAGCAGGCCGAGCAGCAGCAGGGCATCAACGTCGAGGTCATCGACCTGCGCACGCTCGCTCCCTTCGACTGGGAGTCGGTCGCGCGCAGCGTCAAGAAGACCAACAAGGTCATCGTCGCGCACGAGGACTCTCTGTCGAGCGGCTTCGGCGCTGAAGTGGCGGCGCGCATCGCGGGCGAGTTGTTCGAGTACTTGGACGCGCCCGTCCGCCGCGTCGCCGCGCTCGACACCTTCGTCGCCTACGCGCCGCAGCTCGAAGACGCCATCCTCCCCCAAGTCGACGACGTGGCCCGCGCCATCACCGAAGTCTACAGCTACTAGAAGAAGGCAAAAGGTAAAAGGCAAAAGTGAAGACGGGAGACGCGCTGCCCGCCTTCACTTTTGCCTTTTTACTTTACCTTTTGCCTTCTATTGTATCGGTACAGTTTTGTATCGTATCGTTCCGGTTTTTGGCCGCCGTCGCCCCGCGCCCCGCCGTAAGTCTTTCTGTCGCCTCTACTTCGCCCGGCGGCATGGTCGTTGCCCTCTTTTCATAGGTTCTGCCCCCGTTGACGTTCAAATCACATGCTCAAACCGGATTGGAGGAGGGAGTTACCTATGAGCAGACGTTTGTTTAGCATCGCGGGCTGCGCCACGCTCGTGCTGGCGCTGACGGCTTCGGTCGTCGCGCAGACCACCGCCACGACGCCGCCGCCGCAGGAGACGCAAGTTACAACAACCACCACGACACAGCAGACCACCGCCGTCCAGAACGCCGACGGGACTTGGACGGTCATCGAGTACCCGGTCGACAAAGAGGTCACGGTCGAGTTGACGCCGGGCGCGACGCTCGCGGGCGCGACGGGCCTCGCCAAAATCAAACGCGCGGCCGACCACACGATGATTAACTTAAATCTGACGGGCCTGACGACGCCCGGCCCGCTCAACCTCTACGCCGTCGATTCGCTCGGCAAGGTGAGCCTGCTCGGCCCCGTCACCGTCACGAACGGGACGGCCGTCCAGAGTTTCCACACGCCGCTCGACAAGTTCATGCTCGTACTCTCGCCCGAGCCTGCGCTGACGACCGTCGCGACGACGACGCCCGTCTTCTTCCGCAGCGCCGTGCCGCAGGGCTTCGCCGTCGTCCCGCTCGCGACGAGCGCCCCAGAGGACGGCGCGGCCGTCGGCGAGACGGTCGCGGCCGTCACGACGCCGGGCACGACCTCGCCTTACTCCGTGCCGATGCTCAACGTCCCCGGCATGGAGCGCGGCGAGGACTCGCAGGTCAAGGTCAACCTGACGGGCGCTTTGACGGGCGCGCGCGTCAACATCAACGTCGAGCCGCGCAAGGACGGGCCGACGATGATCACGGCGCGCTTCCACGAACTGAAGGAAGCGCCTGCGGGCAAGGTCTTCGTCCTGTGGGCCGTCGGGGCGGACAACAAGTTCGTCAAGCTCGGCCAGATCGTCAACACCGGCGAGCGTAACGAGGCCGAGATTAAGTCCGAGACTGCTCTCGCCGACTTCGGCCTGCTCATCACGCTCGAAGCCCCGGAGGCGGCGACCCCGGCCGGCGTGGTCGTCGGCACGATCATCCGCTAGAGCGTTGATTGCTTTCGGCTCGAAAGGGCGGAGTCGGTCGAGTGAATCCCCTCGACCGACTCCGCCCCCTTTTTTGTCCGCCCTCCATTTTTTACAAAACTGTCACAATAATTGTTGACTTCCGTCGGCCGAAGAAACTATCTTTCCGAAGTGAGTTCGGTCGCCCCCAGCGCCGGACGAGCCCCGGTAAACAGGTTTCCCCGAGACGAAGCCTTAACCTCCCGCCCCGCAGGCCGAAGTTTTTGCGTCGGCCTCGATTTCCAGAAGAGTCCCGAAAGATGTTGACACGCAAGCACCCCCTCTTGCTCGCGCTCGCGTTTCTCGTCGCGGCGTGCTCGGCTTCGGTCGCCGCCGCCTCGGAAGAGACGCTGCCCGCGCTCGTCCGCCGCGTCAAGCCTTCGGTCGTCTCCGTCATCACCTACAACTCGAAGGGCGAGACCCTGATGACCGGCAGCGGCTTCTTCATACGCCCCGGCGAGGTGGTGACGAACCTCCACGTCGTCGAGGGCGCGCAGCGCGTCGAGGTGCGCACGTTCGACGGCAAGGGGAAGACCTACGCGGTCGAGGGGTTGCGCGCGATTGACGACGACGGCGACTTGGCCGTCCTGAGCGTCGGCGTCCCGGCCGACCGCACCCGCACGATTGAGCTGGCGGCGGCGCTGCCCGAGGAGGGCGAAAGCATCTTCGTCATCGGGAACCCCTTGCGGCTCGAAGGGTCGGTCTCGGACGGCATCGTCTCGGCCGTGCGCGAGGTGCCGAGCCTCGGCGAGATCGTGCAGATCACGGCCCCCATCTCGCACGGCAACTCGGGCAGCCCGCTCTTCAACATGAAAGGGCAGGTCATAGGCATCATCACGATGAAAGTGACCAACGGACAGAA